>CALWVH010000095.1 GCA_944384915.1 uncultured Clostridia bacterium
CTGTGGATAGTACTTGCACCTACCCAAAAAATGCGCTATACTGAAAACGCTATATTTAACCACAAGGAGTGACCATCATGAACGAAGCGATTTCCACCAACCATGCGCCTGCCGCCTTGGGACCGTATTCCCAGGCTATTCGGGCCAATGGCACAATTTATGTTTCCGGCCAGCTGGGCATTGATCCTCCCACCGGAGAGCTGGCAGGGGACGATATCTGCACCCAGACTCGGCAAGCCTTGACCAATATTCAGGCTATCCTCAAAGAGGCGGGCACCGACCTTTCCGCTGTAGTAAAAACTACGGTGCTGCTGCGGGATATCGCAGATTTTACCGCTATGAACGAAGTGTATGCCGAGTTCTTCACTCAGCCGTATCCGGCAAGAGCTGCTTTCCAGGTGGCTGCCCTGCCGAAAAACGCCATGGTGGAGATCGAGTGCATCGCGGTACCGTAAAAGAAAACGAACGCTGCAAGCCGGAAGGGTTTGCAGCGCTTTTGTTTTTATGACCAAAAAATGAAAAATCATCTTTCCTCTGTAAATTCGGCGAAAAATGCGGTATAATAACCCCAGAAAATCTTACACAGCAGGAGGTACGCTATGAGCTGTTTGGAACAGTTAGACGAGATCATGGAAGAACAGAAGAGGACCCTGCGGTCCGGCGTTTTACGGGAAACCCAGGCTCGCCGGGAGCGGCTGAAGCGGCTGTACTGCTGTATCAAGCACGGGGAGCAGGAGCTGCTGGACGCGTTAAAACAGGATCTGGGAAAATCTCCCAGTGAGGGCTACAGCACGGAACTGGGAATGGTATATCATGAAATCCGGGAAGCGGTGGAAAAACTTTCTTCCTGGAATCGACCCCGACGGGGAAAAGCCGGGATCGCCAGCTTTCCCTCCAAGGGATACCGGGTGCCGGAGCCGGTGGGCGAGGTGCTCATCATGTCTCCTTGGAATTACCCGGTGCAGCTGAGCCTTGCTCCACTGGTAGCGGCGTTATCGGCAGGTTGTCCCTGTGTCCTCAAGCCTTCTCGTTATTCGGAAAAGGTTTCCCTTGTACTGGAAAAGCTGCTGGAAGAAGCTTTTCCGTTAGGAGAAGTGGCCGTGTTTCAAGGCGGCTCCCAGGAAAACCAGTTGCTGTTGGAAAAGAAATGGGATACCATCTTTTTCACCGGAAGTCCAGCGGTAGGCCGGGTGGTGATGACCGCCGCTGCTAAACATCTCACCCCAGTGACTTTGGAGCTGGGCGGAAAAAGTCCGGTGATCGTAGATGAGACCGCCGATCTGGATCTGGCAGCCCGGCGCATTATGTGGGGAAAACTGTTAAATTCCGGCCAGACCTGCGTGGCGCCGGATTACCTGTTGGTGGAGCGCTCCCGAATGGAGGCTCTGGTAGAGCGTTTGTTGGCAGCAGCGAAAAAGCTCTATGGCCCCCATCCGCTGAAAAGCCCGGATTATGGAAGGATCATCAATCAGAAGCATTTTGACCGCCTTACTGCCCTGTTGGAAACATCAGAACAGGAAGGTTGCCGGGTTCTGCGGGTCTCGGAGGAAAAATGGGATGAGGAGAGCCGCGGTATCGCCCCGGCCATTGTGACCGGTGTCAACTGGGAAAGCGCTGTGATGCAGGAGGAGCTGTTCGGCCCCATTTTGCCGGTGATCCCCTATGACGATTTGGACGATGTGCTGGATACCATTATCGACCGGCCCACACCCTTGGCTTTGTACTTGTTTACCCGCAGCCGGGAGACAGCCCGCCGGGTGCTTCGGGAGGTACCTTTTGGCGGCGGCTGTGTCAATGATACCGTGATGCATCTCACTGCTCCGGGCTTGCCCTTTGGCGGCTTGGGGGAGAGCGGTATGGGGCAGTACCACGGCAAGGCTGGATTCGATGTGTTTACCCACTACAAGAGCGTGCTGGTTTCTTCTCCCCGGGTGGATATGCCCATGCGGTATGCGCCCTATGGGAAGTATGATAAATGGATACGGCGGCTGATGAAATAAGGAGGGGAGTAGGGTGGCAATCGAAACAAAAGATCTGTATATGCTGGCTGATTGGGTAAAGGAGAGCCGTAAGATCGTCTTTTTCGGTGGGGCAGGAGTCTCCACCGAGAGCGGCTTGCCGGATTTTCGCAGCGAGGATGGGCTGTACCGGCAGAAATTTGCCTACCCGCCGGAAGTCATGCTCAGCCGCAGCTTTTTTGACCGGAACCCGGAGGCTTTTTTTGAGTTTTATCGGGAAAAGCTGGCTGCCCCCAAAGCGGAGCCCAACCAGGCTCATCGGGTGTTGGCCCAGTGGGAACAGGAGGGAAGACTCTCTGCTGTTATCACCCAGAATATTGACGGCCTGCATCAAGCGGCAGGGAGCCGCCGGGTGTTGGAACTTCATGGCTCTATCCACCGAAATCGGTGTATGCGCTGTCATAAGGAATGGCCCCTTTCTACTGTGCTCAAGAGCGCCGGTGTGCCTCGGTGCGACTGCGGCGGTATCATTAAGCCGGAAGTGGTGCTGTATGAAGAGCCGCTGGATCAGCGGGTACTGCGGCAGGCCGTGCAAGCATTGGAGCAGGCGGATCTGCTTATCGTAGGCGGCACCAGTTTGGCGGTATATCCGGCAGCTGGGTTGGTAGAGTATTACGGCGGCAGGCGGGTAGTGCTCATTAACCGCTCTGCTACTCCTCTGGATGATCGGGCGGATTTGTGCTTCCGGGAGAAAATCGGGGAAGTGCTGGGGAGTGTGCAGGCTGTTTTGGAAGAGCATACATAGTTTTTCACCGGTAAAAAGCCTCTGCGGTTGACAGAAACGCCAAATCATGGGATAATAAAAAGACCCACATATGGTGGCGTATAGACCAAAAAGCAAAAGGATGTTGACGATATGAGAGTAATCGCCGGAGCAGCACGAGGAAGGCGTCTGGAAACCCGAGAAGGGATGGACGTGCGTCCTACCCCGGAGCGGGTAAAGGAAGCTCTGTTTAATATTCTCCAGTTTCAGATCGAAGGGCGCCGGGTGCTGGATCTGTTTGCCGGCAGCGGCCAACTGGGATTGGAAGCATTGAGCCGTGGAGCAGCAGAAGCAGTTTTTGTAGACGCTTCCCGGGAGTCTTTAGAAGTAGTAAAGCGGAATATCCGGTCTTTGGGCATGGATGGAAAAAGCAAGACGTTCCAAATGGATTTTTCAGCATTTCTTCTCCGCCGCCAAGAGCCTTTTGATATCGTTTTTCTGGACCCACCCTACCGCAGCGGTCTTTTGGAAAAAGCACTGCCGCAGGTAGCAGCTATCACTTCACCCGGAGGGACTATTATTGCAGAGCATCCCACGGATGAGGAACTGCCGGAAGAAGTAGGGGATTTTTCTCGGGGTCGTTCCTATCGATATGGAAAAATCTATTTGACGGTGTATCGTCGCAAAGAAGGCTGACAGCCTTTTCTATCAGTAAGGCTTACGGCTTTGGACTGCCCCAAGAGGCAGTCGAGCTGGGAAAGGACGGATGAGGATGGCCGAGAAAATCGGAATCTGCCCGGGCAGCTTTGACCCGGTAACTATGGGACATCTGGATATTATCGAACGCTCCCGGAAGGTCTTTGACCATGTAATCGTGGCAGTGATGATCAATCCTGCCAAAAAGACCCTTTTTACCGTAGAAGAACGCATTGAGCTTTTAAAGCGTGCTACTGAGGGCATGGATCATGTAGAAGTGGTGGGCTTTGAGGGGCTTTTGGCAGATTATGCCAAGATGCGGGGAGCCAGTGCAGTGATCAAGGGACTGCGGGCTGTTACCGACTTTGAGTATGAATTTCAGCAGGCCCTTACCAATAAAAAGTTGAATCCGGATCTGGAGACTCTGTTTATGACCACCAATTCGGAGCACATGTTTCTCAGCTCCAGTATTGTAAAACAGATTGCCATGTTCGGTGGGGATATTTCCAATTTTGTACCGGCCAGTATCCTAGAGGATGTGAAACAGCGCATTTGTCAGGAGCGGGCGGAGCCGACTCGATAAGTCGGAAAGGAAAGTTTAGAGGAAAGGATTTGGTAGGCGTGGCTACAAATATAACCGTTGACGATTTACTGGACGAGTTGGAGGAAATGGTGGATAAAGCCACCCATCTTCCCCTTTCCAGAGGGCGTGCCGTGCTGGACAGCAACGACGTACGGGATATTATTGCGGATATTCGGGAGAACCTGCCTCAGGAAAGCCGGCAGGCCCGAGCTATCGTGGCAGATCGGAATCAGATCATCAGCGATGCCAGAAGAGAGGCAGAAACTATTATCCGGGTGGCAGAAGAAAAAGCCCGTGCTATGGTAAATCAGAACGAGATCGTAAAGCAGGCCCAGCAGAAGGCGAACGATTTGTTGAGTCAGACCCAGCAGAAATGCCGGGAAATGCGGAAGGCCAGCAACGACTACATTGATGATCTGATGAAGCGTACTGACGACGCTTTTGCGGAACATCTCTCTGAACTGCGGAAAACTCGGCAGAGTATTAAAGCCAGCCAACGTAATAATCTGAAATAATTCTATGAATTAAATGTAAATTTTTGAAAAGTTTTTTTGTGGCATTTATTTAAAGAAAAAATTGGAAATGTAAACTGAAATTCTATATTTTGTACGCTAAAAAGAAAGCTCACTATATATTGTGTGGCTTTCTTTTTTTGGTTTAAGGAGCAGGTGTAAAATTCTCGTGTCGAAAATTGTTTACATAATTTATTTAAAAAAAGCATTGCAATTACCGGCGGTATCGTCTATAATTTAACTTAAAAGTGGTGAAAGGTGGGGGAAAGTAGCACGAAGTGCATATCTGGGGGAACCAGTGACGCTGTGTGCGGCTTTTCAAACAGGACGTAATTATGTTGATGGGTGAATTTCAACATAATATGGATGCCAAAGGTCGGGTGACTATCCCGGCTAGGTTTCGAGAAGACCTTGGGGATCATTTTTATGTGACCAAAGGGTTAGATGGGTGTCTTTTTGTCTTGTCTCCTGCCCAGTGGGATCAACTGCTGGAGCGTATGGCAGCGCTGCCCCTTTCTCGTGCAAGGACCTTACAACGCTTTTTCTTTTCCGGAGCTAGTGAAGCAGAACCGGACAAGCAGGGCCGCATCCTCATTCCGCCTCACCTGCGGGAATATGCCGGTCTGGCAAAAGATGTCACGGTTATCGGCGCTGCCACACGGGCAGAGATCTGGGCTACGGAAAAATGGAATGAATATAACGAAGGGCAGAGCCAGGAAAGCATTCTGGAAGCTATGGAATTATTAGATTTTTAATAGTAGGAGGGTAACAGCATGGATAAAATAGAATTTGTACATAAACCCGTGCTGTTTACCGAGACGATCGATTCCCTGGCCATTCGACCTGACGGCATCTATATTGACGGTACCGCTGGCGGGGGAGGCCATAGCGAAGCAATTCTACGCCGCCTAAAGGATGGACGGCTCCTTTCTATCGATCAGGACCCAGATGCTATTGCTGCCTGTACGGCACGGCTTTCCTCATACCCGGGGTGGATGATCCGTCAGGGGAATTTCTCCCAAATGGTGGAACTGGCCGCTTCTTGTGGCATTACCCAGGTAGACGGCGTACTCATGGATATCGGAGTCTCCTCTCATCAGTTGGATACGCCGGAACGAGGTTTTTCCTATCATACGGACGCTCCTTTGGATATGCGCATGAGTCAGGAAGGTCCTACAGCCGCTGACTTGGTGAACACCCTTTCTTGGCAGCAACTGGCAGACATCATTCGCCGGTATGGAGAGGATAAGAGTGCAGCCCGTATTGCCCGAGCCATTGTAGAAGCTAGGGAAAAGGAACCGATCCGTACCACCTTACAGTTGGCGGACATCATCCGCAATGCAGTACCGGCGGCAGTTCGCCGTGCAGAAGGACATCCTGCCAGAAAAACCTTCCAGGCACTGCGTATTGCTGTAAACGGTGAATTGGACAGGCTTTCAGAGGGGTTGGAGGCTGCTTTTTCCCTTCTTTCCACAGGAGGAAGATTGGCAGTGATTACCTTCCACTCGTTGGAAGACCGTATCGTCAAACAAAAAATGAACGAATGGTGCACAGGTTGCACTTGCCCCCCGGATTTTCCCGTATGCGTATGCGGAAAGAAACCGCGGGCAGAACTGGTGTATAAAAAAGGACTGGCACCTACCGAAGAAGAAATTCAGGAAAATCCCAGAGCCAGAAGCGCCCGGCTTCGCGTATGCACGAAGTTGGAACAGCAGAAAGAAGGGACCCTGTAATCCTATAAAATCAGCCACGACAGGAGAGTGGAGCAAATGGCTTTGCGCAATCGAACAGAAGCATATGATCTTTCCCTTTTTGAGACCCGTCCGTTAACCGTAGAGGTAGGCGGGCAGACCCAGGCAAAGCCTGCTCAAAAACAACAGCGTAGAAATAATATTATTGAGTTGCCCCAGCAGCAGACCGAGAAGAATCGTCGCCGTGGCCTTCAGCCTCTGCGTGCCGTGGCAGTAGCCTTTACTTTGGGGCTGATGCTCACTATTGTGGGAAGTATAGTGTTTAATCAGGTGCAGCTTAACGAACTGACCACCCAGATTGCTTCTGCCGAACAGGAGCTGGCAGAACAGCAAAGCGTACATACCCAGCTGCAAATGGAGGCAAATTCCAGCATGACTCTCAGCGATGTGGAACAGTTTGCCCAGGATCGTCTGGATATGCATAAAGTGGGAAAAAATCAGGTAACCTATATCACTCTTACTGAGGGGGATCAGGGGACTGTAGTACAATCTGCGGGAGAAGAAAGCCTTCTGGATAAAATTTGGGGCTTTTTACAGGGATTGCTGGGCTGACGCGTCATAAATGGCAATTTCAGGCGTATATGTGAATAGGGGGCTGCGAAAAGCGTGGTCCTTTTTGTGGGAAGGGAGAGAGTTAAGATGGGATAGTCTTAACTCTCCTTTATTATAAACGGCTTTACACGGAATTTCGGAGGAAAACAACATGGCAAAGTCAACAACTATCCGTATGTGGCGGCGTGCGCTGCTTCTGATTGGAATCATGGCTGTCGGTTTGGGCATCGTGGTAGTAAACCTGATCCGTCTTCAGATTATAGACGGCGAGGAACTAAAAAAAGCTGCCATTGACCAGAGCTTACAGCCTACCACCCTTAGTGCAGAAAGAGGCACCATCTATGATTGTAGCGGTACCAAAATCTTGGCCCAAAGCGCCAGTGTATGGACCGTGGCGTTGGAGCCGGCCTATATTGAGGAAGAGGATAAGGAGGTGCTGGCCAGGGGTCTGGCGGAGATTCTGGATATGGAAGAGTCGGACGTATTAGAGCTGGCTCAGAAAAAGACCTACTTTACCTATGTAAAGAAAAAGGTGGAGACGTCTGTTAAAGACGAGATTTTGGAATTTCTGGATGAAAATAACATCAGCCGCGGTGTGCAGCTGATTCAGGATTATAAGCGATATTATCCCTACGGCAATTTTATGGGCCCGGTGTTGGGCTTTACTGGTACTGATAACCAGGGCCTGTCAGGATTGGAGTACCAGTATGACAGCGAGCTCAGCGGTACAGCGGGACGGTTGGTTACCGCCAAAAACGCGGTGGGCACCGATATGCCTTTCCAGTATGAGCAGAAGGTGGAGGCAGAAGATGGCTATGACCTGGTGCTGACCATCGACGAAGGAATCCAGCATTTTCTGGAAGAGGCGCTGGAAGAGGGTATTGAAAATTTTGAGGTTGCTAACGGAGCTTGCGCCATTGTCATGAATGTAAAAACTGGTGCGATTTTAGGCTTAGCTACCAAGGGGGATTATGACCCCAACGACCCCTGGACCATTACCGATGAGGATGTGATAAAGGAGATCGAAGCCCTGCCAGAGGATGAGCAAGATGCGGCTACCTCTGCTGCCTTACAAAAGCAGTGGCGCAACAAAGCCATCAGTGATACCTATTATCCCGGTTCGGTATTTAAAATGTGTACCGGTTCCATGGCGATGGAGGAAGGAATCGTATCAGAGGAAACGACCTTTACCTGTAATCATTCTTATCTGGTGGAGGGGACCGGTCAGTACATCAACTGTTGGGCATATGGCCATGGTACCCAGACCTTTGTGGAGGGGCTTTGTAATTCCTGCAACCCATTTTTTGTCCATTTGGGAGAATCCCTTGGCCCCAATCTGTTCTTTAAGTATTTTGAGGCATTTGGATTTACCCAGAAAACAGGTATCGACCTTCCCGGCGAAGCCAATACGATTTATTATACTGCTGATAAGCTGAATCCCATGGAATTGGCAACCGAGTCTTTCGGTCAGAACTTCAGTATTACACCGATTCATATGTTGGCAGCAGCTTGTGCCATCGCCAACGGCGGCTATCTGGTACAGCCTCATGTAGTAGACCATATGCTGGATGAGGACGGCAATATTGTAATGACGGCAGATACCAGCTATAAGCGTCAGGTAATCTCCAATGACACTTCTGAGCGTATGATTAAGATTCTGAATACCAACGCTACTGTGGGTACGGCAAAGAACGGTTATATCGCCGGTTATCGGGTTTGCGGTAAAACCGGTACTTCCCAGAAAATTCTGGAAGATAACCTGGACCCCACCAAGAAGCACTATATCGCATCTTATTGTGGGTTTGCGCCGGCAGATGACCCGGAGATTGCACTTCTGGTGTATTACGATGAGCCTAACCCCAATATCAACTATTATGGCAGCGCGGTAGCCGGCCCTACTTTTGTCAAGTGTATGGAGCAGATTCTTCCTTATTTGGGTATCGAGCGCAAGTATACAGAAGAAGAGCTGGAAAAAATTGATACTACTGCACCTTCTGTCACGGGAGTTTCGGTGGATGAAGCCAAAAAGACCGCAGAAGATGCTGGCCTCACGGTAAAGGTAAAGGGTGATGGCGATACCGTACTGGATCAGATTCCTGCCTTTGGCGAGACTATCCCGCAGGGAGGTACCATCGTTCTGTATACCGATGAGGAGAGTCAAGAGGAGACGGTGACAGTACCGAATCTTACCGGATTGTCCCTGTCAGCAGCCAACCAGGCAGCGGTAGACAGCGGAATCCAGATCCGAGTGACAGGCGCGGCGTTAACCAGTAGTAATCCGGTTTCTCAAACGCAGGATATTGCAGAAGGGACAGAAGTTCGTCCTGGTACAGTGGTCACAGTTGCCTTTATTGAAGTGGACCAGGTGGCGTAGCGGAGATTTTTCAAAATCGGCTATAAAATGCCCGGATATTGTGGTATACTATGAAAAGCTCCCACCGGAAGGGGTGAATGTCCCTTCCGGTGGGAAAGAATATCTTCCGGCTGCGCGGGTGCGCTTTCGGGACAGGACAAGGTGGAGAAAAAATGAGTGCAATATGGACTTTACTGGCGGCAGTGATCTCATTTGCTATTACAGCATTGCTGGGAAAATGGATGATTCCCTTTTTGCAGAAGCTGCATTTTGGGCAGACCATACGGGAAGAAGGCCCCCAGTGGCACATGAAAAAACAGGGAACCCCCACTATGGGAGGCTTGATGTTTATCATTGGAATCGTGGTAGCGGTAGTGATATGTGTGCCGCTGTATTATGCCAATGCCTTTGATGAGACCCTGCTGATGAAGGTGCGTATTTTTGGCGGCCTGGGAATGGGTCTGGCTTTTGGCCTCATTGGCTTTATCGATGACTACATAAAGGTAGTAAAAAAGCGCAACCTGGGTCTTACGGTCATTCAGAAGCTGGTGCTTCAATTTTTAGCAGCGGCAGCTTATCTGGCTGGCATCTGGCTGGCAGGCGGAAAATCCAGCACCTTGATCCCGTTTGTGGGAGAAGTGGATTTTGGCTGGGGATATTGGATTTTAGCGGCAATTCTTATTGTAGGCATTGTCAACGCGGTGAATTTCACGGATGGAATCGACGGCCTGAATGCTTCCGTTACCTTTTTTGTCTGCATCTTTGTCATGATGATTGCAGGTGTGACCAGCGTTTTCAGCGTCAGCATTATGGCGGTGGCGGTAGCTGCCGGCTGTATGGGATTTTTAGTGTGGAACTTCAATCCGGCCAAGGTGTTTATGGGAGATACCGGTTCTCTGTTCTTGGGCGGTATGGTTTGCGCACTGGCATTTGGCGTGAATATGCCGATCTTGCTGTTGCCTTTGGGCATCATCTATATTGCGGAGATCCTGTCGGTAGTCCTTCAGGTTTCCTATTTCAAGCTCACCCACGGAAAGAGACTGTTTAAGATGAGCCCCATCCATCATCATTTTGAAATGTGCGGGTGGAGCGAGATGAAGATCTGTTTTGTGTTCAGCCTGGTGGCAGCTGTTGGCGGAGCAATTTCGCTGGCTCTGGTATTCTTTGGGGTGTAATGGCATATACTATCATCCCAGGTATGGCAGCCATTCCAGTTATGGCAGCATATAACGGGAGGGAGGTACGAAAATGAGAGAAAAGAATAGCTCCGGCAGAAGCCGAACCAACCGGAATACTTCCCGGCAGCGACAGCCCGCCTCTCGGCAGCCTGCATCTCGGCAGTCTGCATCTATGCGGGGGCGCTCCCAGCGGATACAAAGGGATGTGACCGCCCCTTCTTCCGGACAGGCGACAGCAGTGCTCCCCGTGGGAAAAGCGTCACTGTTTTCCCCGCGCACGGCTATGAAAAAGGTGCGGAAAAAATTTAAGGTTTTTTCTGTCCGCGGCGGTGTGGATCGGGTTTTCCTGTATATTCTTTTGAGTCTGCTGGTGTTTGGTTTGGTGATGCTGTTTTCTGCCAGTTTTGCATCTTCTTATTTTGAGTCTGGAGACAGTTATCATTATATCGTTCAACAATCCATTTTCGCAGTGTTGGGCTGTGCCCTAATGCTGGTGATCTCCTTCTTTGATTATCATCATCTGCATAAGCTGGCATTTCCTATATTGGGCGTTACACTTATCATGTTGCTTATGATGGTTGTTCTAAAGGGCTCTTCACTAGTGCCTAATATCAACGGCACCTATCGGTGGTTGTATATCGGACCTCTTAATTTTCAGCCTTCAGAAGTGGCAAAATTTACGTTGGTACTGATCTTTGCCCACTTGATCTCCATCAATTATGATAAGATGGATACTTTTCGCTACGGTGTGGTACCGTACATGGTGCTTTTGGGCCTTATCGCCGGCTTGGTCATGGCAGAAAAGCACGTTTCCGCTACCGTCATTCTGGTGGCCATTGGTGCGGTAATGCTGTTTGTGGGCGGTATCCGGCTGCGTTATTTCGTCATAGCAGGCGCCCTCATTGGCGCCGCGATCCTGTATCTGGTGTTCTTTTCTGATAAATTTGATTACGCTCTGCTGCGTGTTCAAGGCTGGCTGGACCCCTTTAATCCGCCAGAAGGGGTAGATACCTGGCAGACCCGGCAGTCTCTGATGGCCATTGGTTCCGGGCGAATCCTAGGAATGGGTCTTGCCCAGTCCCGGCAAAAGTATTTGTATCTGCCCGAGCCGGAAAACGATTTTATTTTTGCTATTGTATGTGAAGAACTGGGATTTGTAGGCGCGTTGGCTGTGATCCTGCTTTTTGGATTGCTTATCTGGCGCGGCATCATCATTTCCCTGGGTGCCAAAGACAAATTTGGTATGCTGCTGGGTATCGGTCTTACAGCCCAGGTTGGCATACAGGCGATCCTGAATATTTGTGTGGTGACGAACACCATTCCCAATACCGGCATTAGTCTGCCGTTTTTCAGCTATGGAGGTACCTCACTGGTTATGCTGTTGGCACAGATGGGTGTGGTTCTATCTATATCGCGAACATCCAATGTTGATAAGGTGTAGCAGTATAAGAGACTGCACCTTAAAGAAAGGGGGAAGGGAGGCTGGGCCTCCCGATGGGTATGAGAGTATTATTTGCAGGCGGCGGTACTGCGGGGCATATTAACCCTGCACTGGCTATTGCAGGGTATCTGCGGGAAACAGAACCGGATGCGGCTATTCTGTATGTGGGAAATGCCGGCGGTATGGAAGAAAGGCTGGTACCGGCTGCTGGTTTTGAATTCCGCAGCGTAAAGATCTCTGGATTTCAGAGAAAACTGTCGCTGCAAAATATCAAGCGTAATGCCCAGACGCTGGTACGGGTGGTAACGGCGTCCAATCAGGCTAAGAAAATCATCCGCGATTTTAAGCCGGATATCTGTGTAGGAACCGGTGGTTATGTCAGCGGCCCGGTGATTCGGGAAGCTATGAAGCTGGGAATTCCGGCTGTAATCCATGAGCAGAACGCTTATCCGGGAGTCACCAATAAAATGCTGGCAAAGCGGGCTAGTCGGGTGATGCTGGCAGTTGCCGACGCCCAGCGTCATTTTGAGGCCAACGCCCATTGTGTTCTTACCGGC
Organism: uncultured Clostridia bacterium; assembly: GCA_944384915.1. Lineage (GTDB taxonomy): Bacteria > Bacillota > Clostridia > Oscillospirales > Acutalibacteraceae > Heritagella_A. Next base: position 12,345 of record CALWVH010000095.1, read on the forward strand.
AACCCTGTGCGGCAAGAACTGGCAAAGGCGGACCGGGAGGATTCCCGGCGGGCGTTGGGTTTGGATGCACGGCCGCTGATCCTTTCCTTTGGAGGCAGCCTAGGAGCCAGAAGTATCAACGAAGCAGTGGCAGATCTGCTGGTATACAGCTCCCGTACCGATCGCTACCAACATATTCACGGTTATGGCCAGTATGCCAAATGGATGCCAGATCTGGTGAAAGAAAAGGGCGTAATCCTGGAAGAGCATCCGGGGATTGAGTTGCGGGAGTACATCCACAATATGCCCCAGTGTATGGCCGCCGCCGATCTGGTGATCTGTCGGGCAGGAGCTATCACCCTTAGTGAATTGCAGGCATTGGGTAAGGCTTCCATCCTGATTCCTTCCCCAAATGTGGCGGAAAATCATCAATATCACAACGCCATGGCTTTGGTGAACCGAAATGCAGCGGTATTGATTGAGGAGAAAGACCTCACCGGAGAACTTCTCTGGCAGAAAGTGGAGGAAATCTTCTCACGGCCCGGTGGAGCCGAAGAGCTGGGACGCAACGCTGCAAAAATGGCAGTCCCAGACGCCTGCCAACGTATTGTGAAGATCATGCATCAGGTTTTGGAGGAAAAACGAACTTCCCATAAAGAATAATTGCGGTAACGCCCTTTTTCATTTTCTCACCCTTTCTCCGTTCCCGGCATAGTATGGAGGGAAAAATCAGTGGGAGAAAGGGTGTTGAGCGTGGAAAAGTTAAAGATGGAGGGCCCGGGAAAGCTATCGGGAGAGATCACGGTCCAGGGCGCGAAAAACAGTACGCTGCCTTTGCTGGCGGCCACCCTGTTGTGTAGCTCAGAGGCGGTTCTACATAACTGCCCCATGCTTTCCGATGTAGATACCGCCATGCGGATTCTGCGCACCCTGGGGTGTCGAGTGCGTCGGGAAGGCCACACTCTGGTGGTAGATCCTACCCAGCTTACCGGCGACGAGATTCCAGAGAACCTGATGCGGGAGATGCGTTCTTCCATTGTGTTTTTGGGCGCCATTGTTTCCCGGTTGGGAAAAGCACGGCTGTCGTTTCCTGGTGGCTGTGAGCTGGGGCCCCGGCCTATTGACCTACATTTGGCAGCTCTTCGAAAAATGGGGCTGCACATTCAGGAGGATCATGGCTGTTTGGAATGCTATGTGCCTGGCCGCCTTACCGGGTGCAGCCTGTCCCTCTCATTTCCCAGTGTGGGGGCCACGGAAAACATCATGCTGGCCGCAGTATGCGCCCGGGGTACGACGGTGCTTTCCAATGCGGCTCGAGAGCCGGAGATCAGCGATCTGGCAGAGTTTCTCAACGCCTGTGGCGGCAAGGTTTCCGGCGCAGGAGGAAGCGTTATTGTCATTGAGGGTGTAGAAAGCCTTTCTGGCTGTGAGCACACAGTGATTCCCGATCGCATTGTAGCCGCTACCTATCTGGCGGCGGCAGCTTCTACCGGTGGCCAACTGCTGCTTCGGGGAGCCCGTTCCGATCATCTACAGCTAGTTCTTCCTGTTTTTGAAGAGGCAGGCTGTGCATTGAAGATCGACAAAGATACCCTGCATATCCAGGCGCCCCAACGGCTTCGTGCAGTGAAAAACATTCGTACCATGCCGTATCCCGGTTTTCCTACCGATGCGCAGGCTCCGGTACTGGCTATGACCTGTTTGGCAGAAGGAACCAGCGTGTTTGTGGAGAATATCTTCGAAAGTCGGTATAAGCACACGGGGGAATTACTTCGGCTGGGGGCCAACATCAAGGTGGAAGGCCGCGTAGCAGTAGTGGAAGGCGTTTCCCGTCTATCCGGCGCACCAGTACAGGCGCCGGACCTTCGCGGCGGAGCAGCATTGGTGGTAGCAGGTCTCGCAGCGGAGGGCATTACGGAGCTTACAGGGCTGCATCACTTGGACCGGGGCTATGAAGACCTGGAAGCCAGCCTTCGCGGTGCGGGGGCTTGCATCTGGAGGGAATAAAGGAAAGAATTCCGGCGCAGTGCGGCGGAAGGAAAAGAGGAGCAAATGCGTCAGATACCAACAGACAACAATCGAACAGAAGGGCGAAAGGCCACTGCCCGCAGAGGGGTAACTGCCAGGGCCAGACGCCGCCGCAGACGGATGATTTTGTTTTATCTGGTTACCTTTTTTCTGGTGATCGCCGCGGCGGTGACTCTTTCCCTGACGGTGCTGTTCCGTATTGATACGATCCGGGTGGAAAACACCTCTTCTTACTCTCAGGAGGAGATTTTGGAGGCTTGCGGGATTGATGTGGGGGAGAACCTGTTTCTTGCAGATGTAAAGGGAGCCCAAAATCGAATTGATGAAAAGCTCCCAGTTTCGGGCCGTGTTTCTGTTTCACGGAAACTTCCGGCGACTCTAGTAGTAAATGTTGAGGAACCAGTCCTTTCAGCAGCCTTTAAACAGGATGGACAGTATATCATCCTCAGCGATGAGGAGAAAATTGTGGAAATCAGCGATACCCTGCCGGAGGGATGTCCTCTAATTACAGGGATGAAACTGAAGAATCCAAAGGTGGGAAAACAGGCCCAAGTGGAGGACCAAAAAGTCCTGGATACCTATAAAGAGCTTACCAAAACCTTGGAAAAATGCGAGTTATCCAACATTACAGAAATTCGGATGGAGGATATCTACCAGATGACGGTGGTCTATGAAGACAGAATCCGAATTCTGCTGGGTACTTCCAATGATTTGGAGACCAAGATCAGCGCTGCCAAAAAAATTGTGGAGCAGGAGCTGGATGAAACCGAAAAAGGAGAACTGGATGTTTCCCTTACTCGCGATCTAAAAAAAGCGTATTATAATGCAGATTCCGTAGCGTCTTCTGAAAATTCTCAGGCGGAATCTTCTCAGGAATCCCAAGATTCTGAGTCTTCTTCTACAGAAGCATCTTCCTCTGAAAGTGTGGAAGAGTGAGAAAAAAGACGAAAAAAATCGTTTTCACAAGGACGAAACAGCAAAATTCTTAAAATTATCAAATTCCACTTTCCAATTTGAATAAAATGAAATAATTTCGTATATTTGCTCAAGTATTCCTTGAAATTTCTTTGTAAAAGTGATAAATTATAGTAGATAGAATTTAAACATAACGAGAACGTATGCGGATGGAAACAGCCGCAGGAGTTCAATAAAAATAAGGGGGAGACAGCAATGCCTTTCGAGATTGACAACCAAATGGATGATGAAGTTTTAATAAAAGTAATCGGTGTAGGCGGCGGTGGCGGAAACGCTGTGGACCGTATGGTACTCAGCGGTGTCCAGGGCGTGGAGTTTATCAGTATCAATACCGATAAGCAGGCGCTAAACCGTTCTAAGGCCACCCAGAAGATCCAGATTGGCGAAAAGATCACTCGCGGTAAGGGCGCAGGTTCCAAGCCGGAGATTGGTCAAAAGGCCGCTGAAGAGAGCCGTGAGGCGATTGCTGCTGCTATTCGCGGTTCTGATATGGTGTTTATTACTGCCGGTAGGGGCGGCGGCACTGGTACGGGTGCAGCGCCTGTAGTAGCAGAGGTAGCCCGGGATATGGGCGTTCTTACCATCGGTATCGTCACCAAACCCTTTGGCTTTGAGGGCCGTAGGAGAATGGAGCAGGCGGAAAATGGCATTACAGCCCTTCGGGAGCATGTGGATTCCTTGGTGGTTATCCCCAACGAGCGCCTGAAGCTGGTGAGCGAGCAGCGGATTACATTGCAAAATGCATTTATGATTGCCGACGATGTGCTTCGTCAGGGTGCTCAGAGTATTTCTGACCTGATTAAGCTGCCCGGTGTCGTAAACCTGGACTTTGCCGACGTTACCTCTGTAATGAAGGATGCCGGCTATGCACATATGGGCGTTGGCCGTGCTTCCGGTAAGGATAAGGCTGAACAGGCTGCTAAAATGGCAATTTCCAGCCCCCTCTTGGAAACCGCTATTGATGGTGCCAAGGGCGTGATTATCAATATCACTTCTTCTCCCGATATCGGGCTGGATGAGATTGATATTGCTTCTTCTATGATTAAAGAGAAGGCTCATTCTGATGCCAATATTATTTGGGGTGCTGCTTTCGATGAGAATATGGAAGATGAGATGAGCGTTACTGTGATTGCCACCGGATTTGCCACTCATAACGGCGCTCCGGCTCCGGAACAGGCACCTGTAGAAGCTCCTGCAAAGCCCCAGCAGAATGTACCTACCCGTCAGGCAGCAACTCCCCGCGCACAGGCAAACCCTGTAGCAGAGGATGACGATGGCGGTTTCACCGACATTATGTCTATTTTCAATAAGTATTGATGCATTTCCCCTTCTGCCTCTATGGTGGAAGGGGATTCTTTTTGTTATAGCAAAGACAGGGTGTTAGAAATTTCTTGAAAATCTTTAAATTTGCCTAAATTCTGCCGGTTTTGGCCGTGTAGGCAAACCATATTCCTATATTTCAAGGAATTTCCCAATTTCTCTTGCAATCGTCGTTTTTTGTGATATAATTACCAGTGGAATTACCTTTCCTGCATTGGCATTTCCAATGTGGGATTTTATTTTTATATGGCTTTCAGGAGGTGGCGCACGTGAAACCCGACCCGCTTAGTCGAAGGAAAGGTGAAATAACAGAAGATTTTCAACACAGGCAATGCGCCCTCCAAAAGGTCCGGCGCATTTGCAGCAGCGCCCGCAGATAACAGAGAAATTGTCTCTTTTTGCGGGTGACTCCCATACAAAAGGAGAGATGTGCAAATGGTAAGCTATTACAAGACCATTGATGGATTTATCTGCCCCGTAGAGGCTGTAGAGCCGGGATGCTGGATTAACTGCATTAATCCCAATGAAGAAGAGATCAACACGCTGATTCAGGAGTTTTCCATTGAGCCGGATTTTTTCCGGGCGGCCATGGACGAAGAGGAATCTTCCCACTTGGATAGCGAGGACGGCAATACCTTGGTTATTCTGGATATCCCAGTGGTAGAGCTGGAAGATGAACAACTGACTTATTATACGCGGCCTCTGGGCATTATTATTACTGAGAAAAATGTTATCACTGTCTCAGTGCACGAAAATCCTATTTTGGATGAGTTTGCAGAAGGATTGGTAAAGAATGTAAAAACCAATTTGAAAACCCACTTTACCCTGCATCTCATGCTCCGTATCGCCGGACGGTATTTGCAATATCTGAAGCAGATCGATAAGATCAGCAGCCAGGTGGAGCGGGAACTGCGGAAATCTATGAAGAATGCAGAGCTTATCCAGCTGCTGGAAGTAGAGAAGTCCCTGATGTATTTTTCTTCTTCCTTAAAGGCCAATGAGATCACTATCGAAAAGATCATGCGTGGCCGCGCTCTTCGGTTGTATGAGGAAGATCAGGATCTGCTGGAGGATGTGCTCATTGAAATCAAGCAGGCTATAGAGATGGCTAGTATTCATCTGAACATTCTTTCCGGTACGATGGATGCCTTTGCTTCTATCATCTCTAACAACCTGAATATCGTCATGAAGGTACTGGCCTCTATTACTTTGATTATCTCTATTCCTACCGTGATTTCGGGCATTTACGGTATGAATGTGGACTACTTGCCCTTTGCTAATTTCTGGTTCCCGGTGGGAGTGGCGGCGTTCTTTATGGTAGTAGCCTTCCTCATCCTCAAAAAGAAGCAAATGATCTAAAGCGGAGGTCGTATGGATGACCGAGATCCGATATGTAGGCAGTTTTGATAAGCCCTTTTGGTACCGGCTGGACCACCATTTGCCGGAACAAGAATTTGAGAACAAAGTGCGCAATAGGCAGGGATATATTCTTTTAGAGTCGGGAATACCCATTGGGCTGTTGCGATACCATTTATTTTGGGATAACATTCCTTTTTGTACCATGCTGATAATCGAAGAGGCATATCGGGGAAAAGGGTATGGAAAGCAGCTCATGGAATATTGGGAGGCCGATATGAAAGCCCAAGGGTATGGGATGCTATTGACCTCTACTCAGGTTAATGAAAGCGCCCAGCATTTTTATCGAAAGTTGGGCTATAAGGATTGTGGTGGACTTTTGATCGATATTACCCCATATGCGCAGCCTATGGAACTGTTTCTCCTAAAAGCTATTTCATGAATTTGGGTTTATCAGCCCCCTTTTGTCTGGCAGAAGCCGGACGGAGGGGGCTTTGAAAATGCTGTTATGGCAGACGAAAAACACCCCGGACGCGTTTTCCATTTGGAAAAGCACGTACGGGGTGTTGCCTTATTTCATTGAAATGATTATATCTTATGCAAAGGGATTCTCGTCCTTATACAGCATACCCTTGGGCTGATTGAAGGCGATGTCCTCTACACCCAGATAGTTAAAGATGGTGTACAGAGCCTTGCCCACATGACCGAAGGCCACAGCACCGTGATGGGGATACCGCTTGCTGATGAGCACATGGCGATAGAAACGGCCCATCTCGGGGATAGCAAAGATGCCAATACCGCCGAAGGAACGGGTAGCCACAGGCAGAACCTCGCCCTGTGCGATATAGCTGTGCAGGGTGCCGTCAGCAGCGCTCTGCAGACGGAAGAAGGTGATCTGGCCGGCAGCAATATCGGCCTCCAGAGTACCGCGGGTGAAGTCAGGCTCGCCGCCGTTCTCCAGCAGACGGTTCTGAATCAGCTGATACTTGACAGCGCGGTCATCGCACAGCTTGCAGATGGGAGTGTTGCCACAGTGGAAGCCCATGAACACATCGGTGGGGCCATAGTTGAACTTGCCCTTGATGTCGGCCTCATACAGGTCGGCAGGCACAGAGTTATTGATATCCAGCAGGGTCACAGCGTCGCCGGTTACGCAAGCGCCGATATACTCGCTAAGTGCGCCATAGATATCCACCTCGCAGGCCACAGGGATGCCCTTAGCAGCCAGACGGGAGTTTACATAGCAGGGCTCAAAGCCAAACTCGCTGGGGAATGCAGGCCAGCACTTGTCAGCGAACACCACATAGTCGCGGGCGCCCTTATTCTGCTCTGCCCAATCCAGCAGGGTCAGCTCAAACTGTGCCATACGGGGCAGCAGATCGGGGTACTGGTTACCCTTAACGCCCAACTCTTCTGCCATCTCTTTCACAACGGCGTCAATGCGCTCGTCGTCCTTATGTGCACGGTAAGCCACCAGCAGGTCCAGCTCGCTGTTTTCCTGTACCTCTACGCCCAGGTCATACAGAGGCTTAATAGGAGCGTTGCAAGCAAAGAAGTCCTGAGGACGGGGACCAAAGGTGATGATCTTCAGGCCAGCCAGACCGATAAGGGTGCGGGCTACGGGAACGAAATCAGCGATCATGTCAGCAATCTCGTCGGCAGTGCCCACCGGATACTCGGGGATCACAGCCTTGAGCTTGCGCAGGCCCAGGTTATAGGAGCAGTTCAGCATACCGCAATAAGCGTCGCCACGGCCATTGATAAGGTCGTCGCCGTGTTCCTCGGCAGCAGCCACATACATCACAGGGCCGGTGAACTCCTTAGCAATCAAAGTTTCGGGAGTCTCGGGGCCAAAGTTGCCCAAGAAGACTACCAGTGCATTACATCCGGCAGCCTTTGCCTCGGCAACAGCAGTCAGCATATCTTTTTCATTTTCTACAGTGGTTTTGATCTCTACGATCTCTCCGCCTTTGGCGCTGTAAGCCTTTACGATATCGGCGCGGCGTCTTTCAGAAAGAGAGATAACAAAGCAGTCACGACTAACGGCAATAATGCCCAGCTTAACCTGAGGGATATTGTTCATTGGGGGTTCCTCCTTACAGAAATGATGGTTATCCCAAGGCAGATGCCGTCGATCCGGTCAGGGACACTGCCAAAATATGTACGGACAACCTCTATTACCATAATCATACTTCAAAAGCAAAGATTTTGCAACAGTTTTCAAAAAAATGTCTGATAAAAATGTCAATGTGTCCGGTTAAGAAATAAAAAAACCGGAGGCGGAAAGGGGCCTGCCTCCGGAAAAACACAAAATGTACGTACAAATAAATTTAGCGTACTGCCTTCTGGGTTTCTTTCTGGTCCCATACCAATAAAAGGAATACCAGTCCCAATAAGACGCAGCAGCTCCACACGGCGCCGGTACCAAGAAAGCGGGAGGAAAGAGCTCCTGCGGCGGCGCCGATACAGAACATACCAATAATAATGAGATACCGCAGGCACTTCTTTAGAGATTCCTTCTCTTTACTGAAAAGGAAGGCGGAGAAGTTATCAGCAGCAGAGCGCAGGTTTCCGGTACACATGGTGGTGGCGTAGGGGAGACCTTTGGTCTTGCGAAAGCTCTGTACTTGTACCGAACAGATAAAGGAGATAGTTACGTTCACTACCGCATCGGGAATGGTGAGGGGGAGAAAGCCGATTACCGCCAGCAGGAAAATTTCCAGCAGCAGGATCATATGCTGCCATTGCAGGAATTTCCGTCCGGAAAAACGTCGTTTGATGATCTCTGTCAACAGCACTCCCAGAAAGAAGGCAATCACCGGGATAAAATAGTAGAGGGCGGCGGAAAAATCAAAATCCGCCAGCCTAACGGCCATAAGCACTAGGTTGCCTGTTTGAGCATTGGCAAAGACGCCGCCCCGTAGGGTATAAGTGTAGGTGTCCAAAAAACCACCGGACAAAGCCAACATGCTCCCTACGATGAGGGACTCATGTGCCAGGGTGTCCTCTCGCCAAAGGGCCAGCTTCATAGAGAATCCCCCTTGTGCTCCACTTTGGGGATTTTGCCGTTTTCCCACAACCGACGGCACTGATCCTGCCCTTGCCGGTATAGGGCGTCCAGCTTTTCCCGGTCTTTTTCAAAGCGGCTTAAGGTGATAGGGGCTTCCGGGGCAATGACAGTGGCCCGTCCTTCCTGCTCTAGTTGGAAAAGAAGCTCCCGCTCCCGAGCATAGACTTCATGGCGGGTATCCAGAGCGTGGGCCATCTGGGGATATTTGTGGAACACCCGATGATAAACCGTGCCAAACCCCTCCGGAGATTTCACATAGCTTCTGTCCCGGGTGAGTACCACAACCAAGTGATCACATCCCATTTCCAAGGCCCGTTCCACCGGGATAGGGGCAGAGGTGCCGCCATCCAAGTAGCGGTGTCCCTGATATTCCACAATAGGGGAGAAGACAGGGATAGAAGAGGAAGCGGCCAGCAGGGTGCAGTCGTGGTACAGGGATTCCTTGGAAAAGAACACCGGCTTTCCCGTGTCTACATCAGTCACGCCAATCTCATACTCCATAGGAGAAGCCAGCATCGCATCATAATCATAGGGGTCCAGATGATCGGGCACCGTCTCAAAAATGAACTTCATGCCAAACAGAGAGCCGGTGGTGAGATAGTTCCGAAAGCTCAAATATCGTTTGTCCCCTAGGTAATCCATATTCGTACGGTAGGCCCGCCCCCGCTGTCCGCTAACAAAGGAGGCAGCATGGCAGGCCCCGGCAGAGACCCCCACCACATAGTCGGGGGTCCAGTGTTCCGCCATGAAGGTGTCCAATACCCCGGCGGTATAAAGGCCGCGCATTCCGCCGCCTTCCAGCACCAGTCCGATCTTCACGTTGCATTCCTCCTTATATGCCTAGCACCTGTAAATCTTTGGTATAGCCGTTGAGTACCTCACAGCCGGTTTCCGTCACCAGCACCAGGTCCTCAATACGCACCCCAAATTTTCCCGGCAGATAAATTCCCGGTTCCACAGAGAACACCATGCCGGGTTGAGCGATCACTTCACTTACCGCGCTGTTATCCGGCGGCTCATGGCAGGAAAGCCCGCAGCCGTGGCCCAGCCGGTGAGTAAAATAAGGCCCATAACCCGCTTTTTCAATAACCTGACGGGCAGCACGGTCAATATCGCACATCTTTACTCCCGGGCGGATAACCGCTTCTGCCGCCAGATTAGCGGCCTTTACGGTTTCATACACCCGGCGCTGTTCTTCGCTGACTTCCTTCCAAAAAACCGTGCGGGTCATATCGCACCAATACCGGTTGATAGGGGTGAAAATGTCCAGTACAATGCTGTCCCCCGGTCGCAGAAGGGTGTTTTCCGGGGCATGATGAGGGTCTGCACCATTGGGGCCAAAGCACACCAGCTGCCCTTCATCGGAGCGTTCCGCGCCGTTTTCCCGGAAGAGGGCTTCCACCCGGGAGGCCATCTCCGCTTCCGTTACGCCTTCTCGCAGCTCCCGCACAGCCTGTGCCATGACCCGGTCATTGATAGCGGAGGCATCCCGCATGGCCTGGGCTTCTTGTTCATCTTTCTGCTTACGGGCGTCATCTACTGGGGCAGAGCCTACAGTGGGTCGGATATCGCTCCGCTGCTCCATGAGGCGGATGAGGAACCGGCTGGGCCAGTTTTTATCGATCCCCAAGGTGCCGGGGCAAACAGTTTTGGCGATATCCGCCACCGGGTCATCCGCATCGTTGTGCAGGTGCAGCTCCCAACCCGGCAGGCTGGTTACGCCGAAAAGATCATTTCCAAAAAATGCGCACGTACCGTCTTGGTTAAGATAAAGGGCCAGCTGGCGCTCCATGGGGACAATCCACAGGCCGGTGAGGTAAAACACTGATTCTGTGGCACTGACCAAGATTTGGGAAAGCCCCTGTTCTTTCATATTTTGCCGCACTCGGGCGAGGCGTTGTTGATAGATAGGGTTCATTGCTGTGGTCACTTCTTCCGTATCGTTTTCTGCGAAAAACGCTGGTACTTTTTGGTGGTTGTGGTATACTAAAGAGAAAGCAAGGCAGCGTCTATCACAATGGTTCCGCCTTATTATACATCATTCGCCGGATTTTGCAAAGGAGGCCCTATGGAATATCAGCTCATTCGTTCCCGCAGGAAAACTCTGGAGATTTCCGTTAAGCCTGGAGGGAATTTGGTGGTACGGGCTCCGCTGCGTTTTCCCAAAAAGCAGATTGAAGCCTTCCTGCTGCAAAAGCAAAATTGGATTTTGGAAAAGCAGAAGATGATGGCGGAAAAGCCCATTCCCCAGGAGTATTCTCCAGAGGAGGTAAAGGCCATGAAGCAGGAAGTCCTGGCACGTGTCCTTCCTCGGGTGGAATATTTTGCTGCCTTGATGGGGGCCCAGTATTCCGGTATACGTATTACGGAGGCAAAAAAGCGGTGGGGGAGCTGTTCCGGCAAAAACAGCTTGAATTTTTCCTTTCTTCTGGCAGAGAAACCCCCAGAGTTTCTGGATTCCGTAGTGATACACGAATTATGCCATACCTTTCACCACGATCACTCTCAGGCGTTTTGGCAAATGGTCAAACGCTATGACCCTCATTTCCCGGGAAAACGTCCCGGATAAAATGACAGCCATATTGCAGAAAGGCAGAAGATATGATGAAGAAAAAAGAGCATTCCAATTTTCCGTTTAAAAAGAAATGGATTTCTGCGGCAGGTCCTTGGTTGGAACTGGTACAGGCCATCCTGTTTTTATCTTTTGGTATTTTCACCTTAGTAAATGGAAATCTGGCTTTCCGATTTTTGCAGCTGGCCGCAGCAGGAGGGCTGGTGATTGCTGGCATTGCTCGGTTTCTCCAGATGATGTCAGAGAAAAAAGTGCTATGGGCTGTGTTATGGGGGCTGGGTTTTGCGGTACTGGCTGCATTGGTGGCTGTATATCCCGTACTGTTTGCCGTACCAGTAGGACTGGTATTTGGCCTTTGGTTTGTGGTCAGCGGCCTTGCCCGGGGGGCTATTGCCATTCAGTGTTGGTCAGAGGATCTGGAGGGAAAATTCCGCAACAGTTTTGCCGCCCTGCTTTCGCTGGCCTTTGGTATTTCGCTGATGTGTAATCCCGCCTTGCGATTACACACAGTTTTTACCGTTTCTGGAATCTATTTGATTTTGTATTCTGCTGTATTGCTTCTGGATTTTATCTCGGGTCTGCTCCTTTCCGATCAGGTGGGGGATAAGATCAAACGCCGGGTGAGAATTTCTCTTCCCATGTTCATCACAGCTTTTATCCCCAGCCGGCTCATCGATGACTTTAACCGGTATTTTGCCACTCATCAGGAGGAAGGCGGCGTAATTCGGGAGCGGGGAGGAGTGGTAGAAAAAATGCCCCCTCGCGAAGAAAAGACGCCTTTGGAAGTGTGTATCCATCTGTCGGATGAAGGTTTTGGTCGTATGGGCCATGTGGATATCCGGCTGGATGATACGGTGTATTCCTATGGTTGCTATGACCACCACGCCAACCGCCTTTTTGGTATGGTTAGCGACGGTACAGTGGCGATTGCTCCGGCAGGCCCTTATCTACAGCATTGCCTTACCTTTGAAAAAAAGGTGTTGGTAGGGTTTGGCTTGCAAATCACATCCAAAGAACGTGAGGTAGTGGAAAAGCAGCTTCAAAGTTTAAAGCGAGTATTGGTGCCATGGAAAAGTGACTTGGAAAAAAAGCGGGAAGGGCAGCCGGTAAAAGGTGATTGTACTGACCCGGCCAGTGAATTGGTTCGTGCTACGGGTGCTTCGATTTATAAAGTTGCCTCTGGTTCTTTCCGAAAGTATTTTGCCATCAATACCAACTGTGTCAAGCTGGCGGATAGTATCATCGGTCCAGCGGGATTGGATATTATGCGCATAAATGCTATCGCAACTCCTGGAAGTTACTTTTCCATGCTGAACGAGATGTTTGAGCGTGGAAATACCATTGTTACAGAACGTACGATTTATTCAGATAAAAAGCGGGGAAGGACCCTTGCCCAAAAATTAAAAGACCAAGAGAAAAAGAAAGCCAAAAAGGTTTCGGATTGATGTCCGAAGCCTTTTTCTTTTTTATGAAAGCATTGCGATTAGAAGATTTTGAGCGCTTCATAATTTGTTAACATTTTATACATGGACAGTTACCATAAAAAGATCGAAAAAGCATATACTTGTATTGGGGAAAAATTATAGTTTTTATAGTTTATGGTAAACATATAGCGCGGAAAATCCCCAATATCCAGAAAGGAGGTTCTTTACTTGAAAAGCAGGAAAAAGACACTGCCAAAGCATACTTCAGTGCTTGTATGTGTAACCGGGCAAAAAGACTGCGATCGTTTGATCCGTACAGGGCGGCGTTTAGCAGACTCCCGAGAAACAGATTTGCAGGTGTTGTGTGTGCAGCCCACTTCAGCAGGATATGATGCCAGTGGGGAAGAGCTGGAATATCTTCGTCAGACTGCCCGGGACGCTCATGCTGAAATGACAGTGTTTTTTCATGACGACGCGGCCTTGATGGCAGTAGGTTTCATCAAGCAGGTCGGAGCGGTCCATGTTGTAACCGGGATGGCAGAAGTACCCATCAACGGTTTTGTTGATACGATTCATCGAATGGTTCCTTCTATTCCCATTTCGATGGTTTCCAAAGAAGGAATCATCTATAATATATGTCCCGATTCCGCAAACTGCGGAACTCCGCTAACTACCGTACCTACTTCTTTATAAACTAGTATGGGCTTTTTCAGGCTCCCCATATCCTAAGGGGTTTCGGGAGCCTGATTTACTATGCTTTGTTTACAAGATCCAAGTCTATAAAATTTTTTGTTGTTAAAAATTTGAAAATGGGGTTGACTTTTTTCTCCAAATCCAGTATAATAACTTTCGTCGCGAAACGATCATCCTTCGTTGTGCGATTGCCGTACCGGTAATCCGGAGGGGTGTCCGAGTGGTTTAAGGAGCTAGTCTTGAAAACTAGTGATCTCGCAAGGGACCAAG
>CALWVH010000096.1 GCA_944384915.1 uncultured Clostridia bacterium
CCACCTTGACGCAGTACCCCCGACCTGCACTAAGGACGGCACCAAAGAGTATTGGTACTGCCCGGATTGCGGGGGATATTTTCTTGATAAAGACGGCGAAATTGAAACCGATGAAGCAGGAATCATATGGTGTTACTCGTTGCAGAGTATGTAAACGAACGCCTTGACCGATATTTAGAAATTGTGAAAGAGTAATCCTGTGATGCTCTTTCCAAATCATTCCGGTCGACTACAAAGCCAAAGGGAGACAACTTTCTTACGAAGTGTCTCCCTTATCAGGCAGCATACTGTCTATCAAGCTTTCTAAATTAAAAAAAGAGGTAAATGTATTTGATTACGCATCGGAAATCATGTCAGCGCTTAAAAAGGTGTTTTGATAACAACTGCATCCAGCGAGAAAATCAATTCAATGACTATAGCATGGAGAATGTGAACTGCTGCTTTTTGTTGTTATTCTATTTTCCCCATCAACCAGTCCAGGGCGTTAACGCGGCGGATACCTTCGTAGTCGGCTTCAGGATCATCGTCAAGTGTCAAGATTACTTTCGGATAGTGATCTGCTATCTTTTGCAAAGGTGCAAGCTCCCGTTTTAAGGTGTTCTCATCTCGGACTGTTGCTGCCACCTGATAATAAGTTATCCTCTTGCCGTCCATAGCAACAAAGTCAACTTCAAACTCATCGACCTTGCCGACATAAACTTCAAGACCCCGGCGAAGCAATTCAAGATATATTACATTCTCTAAGATATGCCCCACATCGGTGGATCGAAATCCGAGAAGCATATAGCGCATACCGATGTCAACGACATAATACTTCTCAAGCGTTTTCAGATACTGCTTACCCTTCACATTGTAGCGGTTGGCCTGATAGATGACATAGCTTTCCATCAACGCTTCAATATACTTCTCTACAGTTTTTACATCAATCTTTCGACCGTCTGAAGTCATTGTGTCTGCGATCTTCTTCGAGGAAAGCGGGTTTCCGATGTTATCAAAGAGAAATCGCAGCACACTTCTGAGCATCATCGCATCATTGATTTTCTTTCTTTGAGATATATCCTTAACCACAATTGTATTGAATAGTCCATCGAGATAATCCCGTATTTCTTTCGGCTGACCTGCAAGCTCAAGGGTATATGGAAAAGAGCTGTTTTCCAGATAATCCACATATTTTCTCGCAAGCTCACTTTCGCTCCCTGTGCTTTCCACATATTCCTTAAAGGAAAGCGGCAGCATTTCAATACGGACATATCTTCCAGAAATCAGCGTAGCGATTTCACTGGAAAGCATATAGGCGTTAGAGCCGGTGATATACAAATCTATCCCTTTTTTTATATACAGACTGTCTACCACTCTCGGAAAATCGTTAACATGGTGAACTTCATCAAGGAAGATATATGTTGTTTTGTCTTTTGCCAATCTTTCTTTGATATATGCGTAAAGTTTTGCACCATCCGTTAGTTCCTCATAATCGTAATCCTCAAAATTGATTGAGATAATCTGTTCCGGCAAAATACCCTGTTTTCGCAAATAGTCCTGATACATTTCAAGAAGTGTAGACTTTCCACAGCGCCGTATTCCCGTAACAACTTTTATGATTTGTTTATCTCTGAACGCAATCAGCTTATTAAGATATTCTTTTCTCTCAACTAACATATATACACCTCCGTATGTCGTCATGCTTTTAGTATATCCAAAAAGAAATCAAAAATCAATAGTTTTTGTATTCGATTCCAAAAACTTTGATTGTTTTAGCTGTTTTAGGAATATCAAATTCAACATAATTTAGTAAGGGTTCTCCCAGATCTTTAGGCGGGAGCATGTCACGAGTTGGATTTCGGTTTACAGCGCATGCAATAAAGTGTATAATAGATATGGTAATTTGCTCCTTTATTCGACAGCGGAAAACAGAAAAAACTTTGATGTGTTTGCTGTTGTGGAGTTGGGGGTAGGCGTCAAATATACTTAAGGTAGAAAAGGAGTTTGATTCGCATGACCAAAAAGGATATGGCTGCATTTGTAGCTGAGAAAACGGAGTTGAGCAAAAAAGACGCCGAGGCGGCGATGAACGCTGTATTTGACTGCATTGTGCAGGCGCTTCAGACCGAGGGTAAAATCCAGATTATCGGATTCGGTAATTTTGAAGTGAAAGAGCGTGCTGCAAGAACCGGCAAAAATCCGAGAACGGGAGAGTCTGTGGAAATTCCGGCATGTAAAGTGCCATCTTTTAAGGCCGGAAAAGCATTAAAGGATGCAGTGAAATAAGGAATCTTTTTGCGTTTCATATTGAAGTAAAACTGCCACTCGTGTTTAGCTGAAGAAGTGGGGTGGTGAAATTGCTGAAAAAGAGAGTAGCTGCTTTTATAACCTTGCTGCTTGTTATAAGTATGTTCTCTGTACCTGCCTTAGCAAATTCCGCACAGGTTCATTGGAGAGGAACTACGTCTTCAGGAGTAATTATTATCGGTGATGACTGTCCTATTGAGGTGGAAAGCGAACGGCTGGTTTTTGAGGTGAAGGAGTTCCCGCAGCAGTATTACTATGACGCGGAGGAGTTCCTTCAATACAGCGGCAAGGTGACGGCGGAATACACATTTTTTAATCCTGCCGACTATACGGTAAACGCTACGTTAGTTTTTCCTTTCGGAAACATTCCTGATTACGGCTATTTGTCCGACCCTGATAGCGAAGAACGTTTTCTCAAGACCGATACTGAAAAGTATGATATCATGGTGGACGGTGCTCCCATAGAAAAAACACTTCGCCACACATTGTCTTACTTTGGCAATCAGTTTGGTTTGGAAGAAGATATGTCCAAACTGCATGATGGTTACATGAATGATCCGTTCTATTCACCGGATATGCCGGTCACTCGATTATATTATCGATCCAGCGGCGTTGATTTGGAGACTTACCATGCAGCTACAGCCGCTTTTGTTCTTTCTGCGGATCCGACAAAAACAAAAGTATTGGTGGAAGGACAGAACGGCGGAAGGACACTGGGAGATGGTGTGCTGATTGAAGGCTGGGTGAATCCGGACGAAATGTTTGTGGTAAATGTCATTGGAGAACCACTGAAGGAGATGCCGGATTGGAGATTTTACGAAAATGGCGCCTGTGAAAAGGAAATCGACGGCGCCATGACACTGGCTGACACAGAGACCGTAACCCTCAAGGAACTGGTCTTCCTTGAGTATGAGGAAGATTCGGGAATCCTGGAACACGATTGGTATAATGCCGTAGTGCAGTCTATGAATGATCAGGAGTGGTCCCACGGAGCACTCCACGGTTCTGATTTTTATTTTGACATCAGTGACCAGTTGATGCGCTGGTATGAGTATGAAATAGAAATTGAACCGGGAATGAAAATCGTGAATAGCGTAACGGCGCCTATCTATCCCAATATCGACGCCAGTTATGACCCGCCTGTATATTCCTATACGTACCTGCTGTCTCCGGCTAAGACCTGGGCAGAGTTTGGAACACTCGATATAGAAGTACGGACGCCATATTACATGACGGAAAGCGGACCGGAGGGCTTTGAAAGAACTGACGCCGGCTACAATCAGCATCTGGAAGGCTTGCCTGACGGAGAACTTACGTTTACTCTTTGTTCTGAAGCGAACCCACAAACGCCTGTCTTTCAGCGCGGAATGCTGATTGTACTGGCGCCTTATATGGTGTTTTTAATTATTGGTGTTGTTACTGTTATTGTCATTGTTCTTTTAATACGTCGGAAACGGCGCAGACAATAGTCTTCACAATATGTTCGCTTGATTAAGGAAACGCAGGTTGGATGGAGGTGCTTTGAAATGAGCCGAATGATCGATTTGACAGGTAAACAATTTGGCTGGCTGACGGTATTACATCGCTCGGATAAAGTTTCCTCATCGCTTCACGGACGTGCCAATGCGTTTGTGGGAAAATTATAGATGTTTCTGGAAGCAACCTGAGGCGCGGCCATACGACAAGCTGTGGCTGTCGGCGTGCGTCGTCATATATCGGCCGGCGGTTTGGCCAGCTGACCGTATTGGAAAAAACGCAGAAAATCGTACAGCACGGAACTACCCGTTCGCCTCTTTGAAAATGCCGGTGTGACTGCGGCAATATTGTTTTGGTGCGTATGGATTCTCTGACCGCCGGAACCACCAGCAGCTGCGGCTGTTCCACGGCGCAGAAAGTGAAGAAAATGCGTAATGCGGCAGGCTATGTGGGTGGCACACAGATTTCAAGGATTCGAAACGTTCCTAAAGCAAGCAGCAACAGCAGCGGTGTTGTAGGCGTCTATTATGACCGGGAAAATCAGAAATGGATTTCCCGGCTGACATTCCAGGGCAAGCGTTATTACCTGGGCCGGTACGATACGCTTGAGAAGGCTGTTGCGGCCCGCAAGCAGGCAGAAGCTGAATATTTCGGCAGTTTTTTAGAAACGTATTATCCGGAACGGGAGAGTTCCGACCATTCCTGATGGATAAAATCAAAAAGCAGGAATTTTAAAATAAAAGGTGCCCTATTTACTGACATTACGCACAGATCCAGTAAAAATGGATAGTGACAAAATACCCACTCATGTAGGTTTATTATCCTACATGAGTGGGTATTTTTATGAGCAAACGAAAGTGGACAAGGATAGAGATATATGAGACTGAAACAATTTGGAATGAATTCATAAGGGTATTTTAGAGCAATGGTGAATTATTAAAGATGTGCTTCCCAAAGAAAAGCATAGGGATTTAGAACGATAACCAAAAATAAATTGCCAGGATTTCAGCCGATGGGAATTATCTCATCGGCTTTTGTGAACCCAAAATTAAGAAAGGGATGATAATTTTATGAACAGAAACCCAAAAGAAAAAATATGCCCGGATTGATATTCAGGTAAAGGTGAATTACACGCATTATTCTGCTCAACATCAAAGAATGATTTTCTTGACAAATCAAAACCACCTATACATGATGCGGAAAAAGAAAGGTGGGATTCTCGTGACCTATACAGAAAGCATGATTGAATGTCTGGAAAGCAATTTGATGCTGTTAAAAGAAGAACTGGCATGCCTGGATCATTATCCGGAACTGACCGGGACGGTTATTACAAAGATTGTACGCTGCAGCCGGCCAAACTGTGCCGCGTGTGCGGCGGGATTTTTCCATGGACCAAACGTCTATTATCGATATTATGAGAACGGGGCGCTGAAGGACAAATACTTGGGAAAGAAAATCCGGGATGAATATATCCGGAAAACAGAGGCTAATAAAAAATACGACGCGGTTTCCGCAGAAATTCGGGAAATAGAACGGGAACTTGAACGGTTGAAAACCATGGGTTCAAAAAGGAGGGCAAATCAATGAAAAAGAAAGAAGTGCCCTGGTCCCGTATCAAGCGGAAAAGCGTAACGAGTGAACCGGTTTATGCTACAGATAAACTGAAACAATGGGCGAAAATCCTGGGGTGCCTCATCGGTGTAACAATACTGGTGGGTTCTTTGGCTATGTTTCGTATTCCCGAAAGAATTGGCCTTATCAGCTATCCGGAAACCAGCCAAGCTGAAATCTCAATCCGCTTGACTCCGAAATACAAGAATATCGTAGAACAGATGTTGGACAGCGAACAGGAACTTGACTGGGACGGTGATGGACTGAATAACGGAGCGGATCCCTATCCATGGGACATTGACCATGACCGCAATGGAATTCCAGACGGAAAACCAATGGAAAATTTTATAAAAGGTGAACTGGCAGTCCGGTACGGGAATATTGAGGCTGCCGTTAGCAATACGCAGTCCGGCTTTGCCTATTATAACGGAAAATACTATTTTTGCTCTTTTGCCGGCTGGGTTGGGATTTCTGCTGCTCAGGGAATTCCATATATTTTTGATGGAATAAACTGGAAAGAAGCAGAACACGAGTATATCGGAGAGAAATGCTATCTTAATATTCCCGGGGACTGTATGGTTGCTTTCTCAGAGTCAGGGGAGCCTAAAAGTAGGGAAGTGGTTCTTCCAGTTGAAGAGGCAGTATGCAGTATAAGGCCAGATGAACGATACTCAGCGGCAAACGCACCCTTGCTTCAGCTTTCTGGAATTTATTCCAGAATCGACAGTGGAAAAACTGTACAGGTGAGTATTCTCACAGAGGGAGGAGAGCAGTTGCTTCTGGTTTATGGGTATGATACAGCCGGGAATCTCTTGGTAGCGGACTTGGAATCCCTGTCCCCCAATGGGGTAATAACAATTACCGTACAAGCTCAGGTGTTTTATTCCCGGGGAGATATCACCATGCGGGAGTGGTTCGACTTTACCTGGGGCGGTCTTTCATCTGCGAACGGAGATGTGCTGACGGTGTTTTGAAAGAATAGTAAAGCCGAAAACAGCAGAAAACCCGCAAGACCATTGAGGATTTCGGACACGAGCGCTTAAAGAAAGAGATTATAAAAAGACGTATAGACAAAGCTTTATTTTGACTTCAGCTATTGCTTGGATGTAGTTCGTCAAGAAAGTGATTGGCATATAAAAGGGCACCTTGCTGCAGAGCAGGGTGCTTTTTTCTTGAAAAAAATCCGGTAGTCCCCTAAGTTCTTCTTGCATTTTTAAATTGATTAAGGAGGAATTGAAAAATGAATGAAAATACCAATCAGAAAACAAGTAAGAAAATATCAGCAAAAAAACGGGACGGACCGGAAAGCAATCTGCTCTTAGAAGCAATAAAGTCCTGTGAGGAGCGTTATCAACACTGGCAAAATCTTTACGAAGAGGGAGGCAGTGATCCTTCCTATGCGGATGGGGTAAGTTTGTCTCTTGTCCGAAACCACATTATATGGCGTAAAAAACAGATAGAGACAGCGTGCCAAGCGCTGGGCTGCGGGTTGCCGGACATCCATTCCCGAGAATTGCCACCGGAGGTAGCGCCGGGCTATATGGCGAAAGCTGAGGAAATCCGGGAGAACGCCAAGGCGGCTTTGGCTGTATTCGAAAAGGATAAGGAGTATCGGGCGCTTCTCAAAGAGGGAAAAGGATTGAGTGAAAAGCAGAAGGAACAGGTTAACTATTCCGCGGTTATTGGATATGTTTCCAAACTGAAGACCGCGCTGAGAAAGGATGATTTGGTAACCCTTAGACGCTACCGCAGGGCGGACATTTACGCCGATTCAATCAGGGAATGCTTAAAACGCGTAAAAGAATTGAATCCGGAACCTTATTATCAACTGACATTGTTTGATATGACGGCGTAGGTAGTGCGGTATGGGCAGCGTAGTCTCGGAAGTAGTAAATGAAAACTGGACGTTTTAACGGGGGAGTTCCGTTGCCTGATTTTGAACTGTGACAGAAAAAATCACAAATACAATGACAGGAGGAAAACAACAAGATGGGAAATCGTTCTCTTTTGTACGCACAGCGCAGACGAAATGACGCTGCAGTGTTGAAGATCCAGAAACAGAGATTTGTGAAAGTGAGGCAGCATTCGCCCGCAACCAATATTCCGATGAACCGGAAATATCTGACCTGGAAAGGTAAGCCTTCTCAGTTGGCCGGTTAGATTGAATATTTAGAAGATTAGGAGGAGATTATGGGCTCAGGTACAATGCCGGTAAAAAATTACCGAACGAAAAAAGGGTATTATCTGGCGCAGGATTTTGATGAAAAAATAGGCGGTAAGTTTTATTTTCTGATTGAGCCCTTGTTGGGGTTTGGAAACAGGGCTTTCTTTTATGTGCGAAAGCTTCCTTCCGGCCGGTATGAGGTGGAAGGGGAAGCGTATATCTTGACAAACTATGAAAATGTAAAGCGCCATAAGAATGACGCCGCCAGAAAAATCAAAGGAAAGAAACTTTACTATTACCATTTGGATGAGAATGGAGCGATTGTAGAAAAGGAGCTTGAAAATGAGATACAGACTTAAAGAGTTGCATCCGTCGGAGCAGGAACTGGTTTTTCGATTGGATGTAAAAAATCCGTGTGCCGCGTGCTTTATCGGTTACGTGCGGGGAGACTTTGGACGGAATGGCAATGAGTTCTATACTTCATGGTTTCCCGGGGAAGAAAGCAAAAATACAGACGTCTTTAAGAAATCACTTGATGATGTAATTAACTATTTCCGGAACGACTTCGAATATCCGGTTTTACACAGCTTTCGGGAGATGGCGGATTTTTGCCAGCTAAATCCCGATTTGAGGCTGGATTATCACCATTGTGATCCGGTTAATTATGCCGCAAAAGTGGAGACGCCTGGCTATGTATTTTACATCCGTTTCATTGTCCGGCAGAATGACTACAACTTTTATGTGAATTGCTACGAATCGACTGTTATCGACCAGATTACAAAAAACGAAAGGGAACGGGGGATTTCATTATGAGCAGAATTGAAACAGAAATTTGGGAACCACATCCGGATAAAAAAGGAATGCTCCAATATGTGGGCCAGCGGAAAACAGAAGATGTTTTTCGGGAATTGGAAACATTTCTGCAGGAAGAAAATATTTATCCAGATGAGTACCTCTCCATGGACATCCATTTTAGCGACCGGTATCCCTTATTTCCTCAGATGCGGGACATAATCTGCTATGCGCAGTGGGGAGGCAGCGAAGGAATTTACCTTGAAGTGGATCTGCTGATCCGCGATGCGGCAAACAATAAAAATGAAAGCGTTCATTTTGTAACCGGAAAGACGCTGGAGGAAAGCCAAGAAGCATATGATCGCATGCAATACATTGCCGGATGTATTTACAAAGCTTTCACAGAAGAAGGCTTTGTATCTTCTCGATATGTCATCTTAAAAAGCAAAGCAGAGAAGAAAGGCGTTACCCATGAAACTCTTACAGCAAAACTGGAGCAGGAATGTAAAGATATGCTGCGGGACCGATTGCTCCATAAACGGGAATCTCTCAGCGAAATTGCCGGGGAACTAAGGCAGAGATTGCAGATTTTGGATGAATTCCGAGGATCGCATGTTTTTGAGTCTTTTCCGAGAGAAAATAAAAAGCGGACCCATGAAAATGATAAACTTTGTTGGGAGGAAGAGAATTTGAAATTTAATGGCATTGAACATTGTGACAATTTTGATGAAGAACATATTTTTTGGGTGGAGCTATCGTCAGTTCCAACATATATTCAAAAGTTGGCTAGTGCGATTGATGGCAAGGATTATAATCCGACTGCATTTGGTGCGTGTGTTCTGCATGATCTGGAAACAGACCAGATGTATTTTGTGGAAGATCATGATTTAGAAGGTGATGTTTTCCGCAATATTTTTTACATTGATAATAACGGGGATAAGCATTGGTTTTCTGTTGAAATTTCCAATACACTTAAAAATCATATTTTTAATGCATGCAGAGATATGAGCAAACTGGAGGCAGAGGACAAAATGACTCTTCATGCTTACAAAGAAGAAAAGCAATGAAATAAACGCAGAATGGATATTCGCATTTCAGTAATTAAAGGTATCGCTTGGGAGAGGCTACGTAAGGAAGTAGCTTCTCCCTTTGGCTTTGCAGTCAGCCGAAATGATTTCCCTTCAGAAAATATCGCTTGCTGTGTTCCAGCGTTTTGAATCCATC
Organism: uncultured Clostridia bacterium; assembly: GCA_944384915.1. Taxonomy (GTDB): domain Bacteria; phylum Bacillota; class Clostridia; order Oscillospirales; family Acutalibacteraceae; genus Heritagella_A. The sequence continues at coordinate 9,554 of CALWVH010000096.1, forward strand.
GCCCTCTACCATGCCGGCTGCAAGATCAGAAGCCGTTTGTGTGTTGGAAAGATTTGCTAGCAGAAGAAGAGCAGTCACCGCAAAAATTGCGCCCCGACCAGTTTCGGCTGTGTTGCTATTTTTACCCTGTGCAGTCTGAATGAAGATCAAAATTATTTTGACGATAAGGGTCAGATAGACAGGCCCGAACAACATGAAAAACATCCGAAGATTATAAAACATCTCTTCAGAAATCCCCAGATTTCCGGCGGGGATAAGGGATATAAGGAGTCCCAGGAGTATAAAGACGGTATAAGATACCAGAACCTTTAACAGCCAGATACCGAAGCGCGCACCTTTGCTCGTTTTCATCGGCGTCTCCTCTCAATATATTCGGATTTTGGAAATACCAGACAACCGATTGTCACCGCAGCAATATCGATCAGCATCCGGAGAATCAGATCGGGAATATCGGCGGCGAATACCAGCGGCATGAAGAAATTAAACAGGAATAAATCCACTCCGAAAAGCAGTCCGCCCAGAACAAGCGCACGCTTGAGCTGGGTCCCTTTTATATATTCGGAAAGCCATGCCACGATACAGGCAATTACAAAGCCCGTTATTACGGTCCAAAGCAGCGTTTCCGCCGGCTGGGCGTCAAAAGAGGAATAGATGCCGACTATTTGGTATTGTATCATGCGTCCGGCAAAAAAGTAGATGATAATAACTGATATTGGCAGGATTGTGGAGGAGATTTCTCTTTTACGTTTTGGACAGTCGGGATTTCCAAACAGCCATCCCAGCAGCAGACCCATAATAATCAGCGCAAGGCTGTCCACAATAGGGTAGGTAAGCTTATCCAGCGGCGCCACATGGGGGAGGGGCTCCAGAAGATAAACGCTCCACACCGCACAGCAGGGAAGCCCATATTTCAGGCCCTGTAAAATTCGGTTCCCGGACATCTGCTTTCGAATCAGAAGGAATAAAGAGGCAATCAGGGAATAGGCAAATATACCGTAGACGGTGAAGGCCAAGGGCATAGTACCGTTTTCCGCGAAAACGCTGGGCGCCAGAACAGTCTGTTCACCCGCGGGGATGGACAGCTGCCCTATAATGCGCACAATCGTGGTGACCACACCGATAAGAAGTATCTTCAGGATTGTTATTATGTGCTTTTTCATATGGACTCCTTATTCAGTTCACGGATGACTGGTTCCAATGCTTCAAAGTCTACAAAATCTACCTGTTTCCCATAGGTATCCATCAGAGCGCGGTCTTCTTCCGTCCATTTTTCACTGGGCATCCGTCGAAGCGATTGATACAGCAAGGCCATAGCCGTCCTGTGCCCGAGATGGAGTTCTCCGTAATCCATTGCGCCCCTCAGATGAAACAGCTTTGCATGCTGAAACAATTCGGAAGAAAGCTGCTTTTGAAGAGATTTGTGGACATTTTCTGTAGTTTCAGGCTTCGATGGGTCGGAAAGCCCTACTGTGACGATAAAAAGGCGTCTGATTTCTTGGGGCGAAATGCTGCGTAGTGTTTTTGAAAGGCCAAGAACCCCGCCGGCATAAAGGCCGCCCATATAGATAATGGTATCCTGACCAGAGATGTGGGGGGATTCCTTGAAACTTACTGCCGGTATGCTGGTCAGTTCAGAAAGTTTTTCGGCATAACGGCGGGTGCTGCCGTATTGGCTGCCATAAATTATAATACTGTTCATGGACAGTTTTTCTCCTTTCTGGATCTACATAAAGGTAAATCGCGTATCCGAGGCTTAAATAAAACAAAGCGCCAGACCACAGTCCGGCGCCCTCGCACATTCTTTATTCGCGGCACAGAATAAGCGCCGAATAATATTATCCTTTATACTGTACAGGAGAATACAGATATTGTCTACCGCATTTGCTTTAAATCTGTGTAAAATTCCTGTAGATATATGGTGCGCTTGAGAAACGGCTCTAATAATGATACAAATTACCCCCAGGCGCCAACGTGGCTATTTTGCACTAAGGGGTTCACGAATAGATTTTTCGCTTTTGTCTGCACCTGAATATGTACACAGTCATCACAGAAAGCGCAATTTCCACGCCGGCAAGCACAGCTACCTTTGTCAAATCGCTTCCTACAAGCATGGAAACTGCCGCTGTATCGATTAACATGTGGGCGGCAATACAGGGAATGGAACCTCGGGATAATTCTTTCACTGCGCCAAGGGTGAAGGTGTTGCCCAGAATCATTAGAAAAAGATGAGATAATTGGATGAACACGCAGTGATCCATGGCAGACGATAGATGGGGAAATGCCATGCCAATCAGATTGCAGATATAACAAGCTCTTTTCACACTTTCGGAATTGTGGTAAAATAAAATCAGTAAAAAAGGAATTTGTCATGAAAAAGTGATGGTTGGTTCGGCGAGGTTTATGACAGGATGCGTTTCCGCCGTTATAGTATTGTGGAAACAATGGTCTATTTGAATAAATTGAGCCTGTTTTCTACGGCAAGAAGATTGGTGACCCGCAGTATCCTTTACAGCGTAGCACATCCCTTGGAGAGGGGCTCTAATAACTACTACTCTATGGTGCAGAGGTGTGGGACATGAAGAAAAAATACATTGCTGTTTCCGTTTTGCTTTTAATCGCCGTTGCCATCACAAGCTACTTTATCGGCTATAAAGTTGCCTATGATAGAATTGAGCGTTCAGCGGAAGCGCAGAATAATGAAACGCAAACATTTTATGCAACCATCGTAGAAGCGGATGAAACACATTTTCTTGTCAAAGGAATTGAAGCGAATGATATAAATTATAGGGGCGAGTTTACTTTTTCTATAAAGGAAGAAACGTCTTACACATGGAGAGGGACAGAAATTTCTCCATCTGATTTAGAGGTAGGAGATACCATTTCAATAACATTTTCAGGAGAAGTTTTAACCATATATCCTGTGATAATATCAAATGTAATAAAAGTTCAATTATTGGAAGACGAAATATAATCCGTCTTTCTAAAAGCAGTTCGTTTCACGTCCTCTTTTTGATCTGTGTAAAGCTAACGTGCATTTATTATGACATCAGCCTGCCTGTAGGTTCATCGTTGTATGAACTTACGGCAGGCTTTATTTATATGGTTTTTATAGGGTTTATGTTATTCAAGCGATTCTATGAAACAATTTTTTTAGTTTCAAATATAACGAAAATTTTCTTTTCTCTTT
>CALWVH010000097.1 GCA_944384915.1 uncultured Clostridia bacterium
CAAATAAAGAAGTTGTTATCCCGCGGCGGACAGTGTCCGCTTCCAAATTCGCGGGGCGGAGTAGCCTCCGCAGGCGATTCGTGGGGAAGCGGCATCAAATAAAGAAGTTGTTATCTCGCGGCGGACAGTGTCCGCTTCCAAATTCGCGGGGGAGTAGCATCAAATAAGAAGTTGTTATCCCGCGAACAGAAAAGTTTTACTCGATTTTTTTCAAAAAATCGCAGATTCCAAAGGCAGAGCCTTTGGCCGTCCTCCGCAGAGGGCGGAACTCCCAAAAACCTGAAGAGCGCATTTTCGGGGGTGAATTGCAAAACGTTCCGGGGGAACGTTTTTCAAGAGGGCCCCTTTCGCAAGAAAAAAGGGGCCCTGCCTGGTTCCTGATAACAGCCTTTCTCTGTTTTCCCAAAGGGAAAGTCAGAAGCACACAGAAAAACGTCACCCCTAAACCGCCATCCAAACTGAACCCTCATTTATACCAAAGGAGTCGTATTATGGGTTATATGTATTTCAATTTTCAATATCTGGCATTTATGCTTCCGGCTATCATATTGTCCTTTGCGGCGCAGATGATGGTCAAGTCCGCTTATGCCAAATATTCCAAAGTATATAACCGCCGGGGCCTTACTGGGGCCATGGCCGCCGAGCAGGTGCTTATGGGCAATCAGGTGCCGGGTATCCGCTTTGAGCATATCAGCGGCAGCCTCACCGACCACTTTGACCCCCGTACCAATGTGATCGCCCTGTCCGACGGCGTGTATAATCAGGCTACCATCGCCGCAGTGGGAGTAGCCGCCCATGAAGCCGGACACGCTGTCCAGCACCATACCGGCTATTGGCCCATTCGCCTGCGCAGCGCGCTGGTGCCCATCACCAATATCGGCTCCAATCTGGCCATGCCTCTGATTATTATTGGCCTTTTGCTGCCGGTGCAGTATGATTTCGTGATCTATCTGGGCATCGCCCTGTATTGTTTGGTGGTGCTGTTCCAACTGGTCACACTGCCGGTGGAGTTTAACGCCAGCGCCCGGGCCATCCGCGCTTTGGAGCAGGGGAACCTGCTGGATGAAGAAGAGTTGCAGGGGGCCAAAAAGGTGCTTCGGGCCGCTGCCCTTACGTATTTGGCTGCCACCTTTACCGCCCTGCTTTCTGTATTGTACTATCTTATGATCGCAGGAAACAGGAGGGATCGTTCCTGATGAAGCAGGATGCACGTACCGCTGCCTTGCAAGCCCTTTTGCAGGTGGAGGAGAGCGAGGGCTACTCCAATATCGTCATCGATAAAACCATCCGGCAAATGGCGCTGCCACCCAGGGAGGCCGCGCTGGCTTCCGCTCTGTTTTATGGCGTGCTGGAAAAGCGCATTGCCATTGACTGGGCGCTGAACCGTTTTTGCAAAAAGCCGGTGGAAAAACTGGACGCCCCGGTGCGAGAAGCCTTGCGGTTGGCCGTGTGCCAAATTTTATATATGGATAAGATCCCCGATTCTGCCGCGGTAAACGAAGCCGTCAAGGCTTGCCGGCAGGCAGGAAAGAGCAGCGCCGCCGGATTTGTCAACGGCGTGCTGCGGAACCTTCTCCGTCAGCGGGAGAACCTCCCCTGGCCCCAGACCGGGGACGAGGCCCTTTCTATCCGGTACGGATGCCCGGTTCATTGGATTACCTTTTGGCGGGATGCTTATGGAGAGGAGTTCTGCCAAAAGCTGCTGGAATCCCTTACCACTCCGCCTCCGCTTTATGCCCGAGTGAATCCGCTGCGGGGGAGTGTAGAGGAGTTTGTGGAAAAAGCCGCTGAGACCGGCATGAAGGCCCACCCTATAGAGGTTGTTCCCGGTGCAGTGCGGTTAGAACATACCGGCTCTGTAGCGGAGAATCCTCTGTATCAGCAGGGCTGGTTCCACGTGCAGGATCTTTCCTCCCAGGTATGCGTGCTGCAAGGAGCGGTGCGCCCGGGGATGCGGGTCGTTGATGTGTGCGCCGCCCCTGGAGGCAAAACCTTTACCGCCGGGGAGTATATGGAGAATAGCGGAGAGCTATTGGCCTATGACCTTTATAAGGGAAAGGTGGGGCTGATCCGTTCTGGCGCAGAGCGGTTGGGACTCACTTGTGTACAGGCCGCTGTGCGCAACGCGGAAACCCCCGCCTTTTCGCCGGAACCGGCAGACGTGGTGTTCTGCGACGCCCCCTGTTCCGGGCTGGGGATTCTTCGCCGCAAACCGGAGATCCGCTATAAAAAGCCAGAGAGCCTTAGTGAGCTTCCCGACCTGCAAAAACGGATTCTGGACCAGGCCGTGGCGTTGGTAAAGCCTGGGGGACGGCTGGTATATTCCACCTGTACCCTGAATCCCGCCGAAAATAGCTGGGTGGCAGACGGATTTTTACAGGAGCATCCCGAGTTTGCCCCGGCGCCCGTTACCCTTCCCAAGGGTATGAACCGGACAGTGCAGGAGCCGGAGCACCAGTTTACCATGACCCCCTTTGGATGCGGAACAGATGGTTTCTTTGTGGCGGTGTTTACGAAAAAGCAGGAAAGCTAAGGAGAGAAGAGCTTGAAAATCGATATTAAATCCATGACGCTGGCTGAGATCAAAGAGGCGTTCCGAGAAGAAGGATTGCCCGCTTTTCGGAGCTTACAGGTGTACCGTTGGCTTCACCGTGGAGTAGAATCCTTTGATGAAATGTCGGATCTTTCCCGAGATCTGCGGCAAAAACTCAGCGAAAAGTATTACATATCTGTAGCAAATATTGAAAAAAAGCGGGTTTCCATGTATGATAATACGAGGAAATACCTGTTCCGATTTGCCGACGGCCAGTATGTGGAGTCGGTATTGATGGAATACCATCACGGCTATTCGATATGTATTTCCACCCAGGCAGGGTGCAAAATGGGCTGTACTTTCTGCGCCACCGGCCAGGGAGGCTGGTTCCGGGATCTCACCCCTTCTGAGATGCTGGCCCAGATTCAGGCTGCCCAAAAGGATTCCGGCTGCAAGGTCTCCAATATCGTGCTCATGGGCATGGGGGAACCCTTGGACAATTATGAAAATGTGCTGCGATTTTTGGAGCTGGTCTCCTCCGATGAGGGGATGAATATCGGCGCCCGACATATCTCCCTATCCACCTGCGGGCTGGTGGATAAGATCTATGATCTGGCGGATAAAAAGCTGCAAGTGACCTTGTCGGTATCTCTCCACGCTCCCAACGATCAGATCCGTTCCCGCACCATGCCGGTAAACCGGAAATGGAATGTAGAGGAACTGCTCAAAGCCTGCCGGTATTATGCGGAAGTGACCCACCGGCGTATTTCTTTTGAATACGCCATGATCAGAGGGGTCAATGATACCGATGCCTGCGCTAAAGAGTTGGCACGGCGGCTAAAAGGAATGCTGTGCCATGTGAACCTGATCCCGGTGAATGATGTGACCGGGGCAAATTATCAAAAAAGCACCCAGGAACGGCTGCGCCGGTTCAGCGGGATTTTGGAAGAACACGGGATTCCTGTTACTGTGCGAAGGACGCTGGGTTCTGATATAGAAGCCTCCTGCGGGCAACTGCGGGGCAAACACGAAGAGGAGGCGGTGAAAGATGAAAACCGTCAGTAAAACGGATATTGGCCTGGTGCGCAGCTCCAATCAGGATGCCTGCGGCTGTGGGCTGTTGCCGGACGGCGCCTGGATGGTAGTCTGTGACGGCATGGGAGGGGCAAACGGCGGCAATGTGGCCAGCGAGATCGCCCTTTCTTGTATGGAAGATCAGATCAGCAGTGAATATGAGGAGGGCATCGCCTCTGATTCTATCCGCAACCTGTTGACAGCAGCGGCTTATACCGCCAATACCCGAATTTATGACAGAGCACAAAATGACCCAGAGCTTTCGGGAATGGGTACTACGCTGGTGGCGGTAATCGTTACCCGCGGAAAAGTGCATATAGTCCATGCAGGGGATAGCCGGGCTTACCAGATCTCGGCCTCCGGGGTACGGCAGCTTACCATGGACCATTCTATGGTACAGGAAATGCTGAACCGTGGGGATATTACCGAAGAGGAAGCCCAATACCATCCTCATAAAAATATCATTACCCGGGCATTAGGCGTACAGGAAATGATTGATACCGATTATACGGAGCTTCCCTTTGGAAAAGAGGATACCATCTTGGCCTGCTCCGATGGTCTGAGCAATTATATCCACGCCGAGCAGATCTATCAATATGCCCAGGCATATCAGGGACAGGAGCTGGCGGACGCCTTGGTACAGGCGGCACTGGCAGGCGGCGGCGGTGACAATATCACCGTTGCGCTCATCGAGAACTGATACATCAAGATAGGAGTGTAAAACCATGGATAAGTATACGGGAAAACGTCTGGATGGCCGGTATGAAATCCACGAACTGCTGGGAGTCGGCGGAATGGCAGTAGTCTACAAAGCCTATGATACCATCGACGACCGTGTGGTGGCCATCAAAATTCTGAAAGATGAGTTTGCAGGGAACAGCGAATTCCTGCGCCGTGTCCGCAATGAGTCCAAGGCCATTGCCGTTTTATCCCATCCTAATATCGTCAAGGTGTACGATGTGAGCTTTGGCGACCGGATGCAGTATATCGTCATGGAATATGTAGACGGCATCACCCTGAAAGAGTATCTGGATCAGCAAAAAGAAGTAAAGTGGAAAGAGGCTATTCACTTTACCGTGCAGATTCTCCGCGCTCTTCAGCATGCCCACGAAAAAGGCATCGTCCATCGGGATATCAAGCCCCAGAACATCATGCTTTTGCAGGATGGGACTATCAAGGTCATGGATTTCGGTATTGCCCGGTTTGCCCGGAGCGAAACCCGTACTATGACAGATAAAGCCATCGGTTCTGTCCACTATATCGCACCCGAGCAGGCCAGAGGAGATCTTACCGACGAAAAGGCGGATATCTATTCTGTAGGCGTCATGCTGTACGAAATGATTACCGGACAGCTTCCCTTTGAAGCGGATAACGCGGTGTCGGTAGCAATCATGCAGCTGCAAGCCAATCCCACCCTTCCTCGGGAGATCAATCCCGATATCCCCGAGGGCTTGCAGGAGATTACTCTCAAGGCGATGCAGAAGGTTCCCTCCCAGCGGTATCAGTCTGCTGCGGAAATGCTCCGGGATATCGAACAGTTCCGGCGTAACCCGGGAATCCGGTTTGAATACAAATACTTTGTCGATGATACCCCCACTAAGTATGTGGACGCCATCAATAATGTAAAGGGTACCACCGGTCCGGTCTCCTATAACGACAATTATGAGTATGAGGAAGACTTGGGCAAAAAGCGCAGCAGCGGAAAAACCAAGATGATCGTTGCCGGTATCGGCACTGCGTTCCTCATTATGGCGGTGATTTTGGGAATCATGCTGGTGATCAACCAGCCTGCCACCACAGAACCCGAAGAGGATGAGCTGGTGAAGGTTCCCAAATTCGTGGGAATGATCTATGAAGAGGAAATCAAGGATAACAGCGAATATACCGAGAACTTCACCTTTACCATTAAGGATGGCAACGACCCCAACCAGGAAGACGGCGTTGTGTTGAAGCAGACCCCCAATGAGGGAATCGAAGTCAAAAAGGGCAAAGAGATCGTGCTCACCGTAAATACCCAGGGTGAATTGACCACAGTCCCGGATGTGACCGGCCTGCCCCAGGATAAGGCAGAGGAAAGCATCCGAAAGTGGAATCTGACTCCCAATGTGGTTACAGTGGCAGACGAAGAAACGGCCAAGGGCTATGTGACCGGCACGAATCCCTCTAAGAATACAGAAGTCAAGCCGGGCACAGAGGTCACAATCTATGTGAGCAGCGGCCCTGCGGAAGGAATCGCAGTACCCGCTGTCATTGATAAGACTCTGGAGGCTGCCAAAGCGGATATTATCGCCGCCGGTCTGACCGTAGGCGAGGTGACGGCTCAGGATGACAGTGACAAGGCGGAAAATCTGGTAATCGAGACCAACCCGCTTCCCGGCGTCAAGGTAGCCAGCGGCACCAAGGTGGATATTATCTACAGCTCCGGTAAACAATCGGAAAAGACCATTGATGTGATCCTGAATTTGCCAAAGGATGTTAACGAGGATATCAGTATCAAGATCTATGTAGACGGCAAGCTGGATTCTTCCCAGAGCGGGGTAGTAAATCCCTACCTGACCCAAAACAACCTGTATCCCTTAAAGTTTACCGGAAGCAGCGGGGTACAGGAACTGGTAGTCACCCTCAACGGGCAGGATTATGTGGCCTTTGATCTGGATTTTGATGCAGGCAAGCCCACCCAAAAGTGGCAGAATGAGTTTATTCCCACTTCTTCCGAATCCTCTGAACCGGAATCCTCCGAACCGGATACGGGAGGCGGTACCGGAGAAGGCGATGGCCAGGGCGTTACCCGGGATTAACGCGGAGGAAATCATGGAACAGAAAGGATACCTGTTAAAAGGAGTCGGCGGCTTTTACTATGTAGAGGGCGAAGACGGCAGGATCTATGAGTGTAAGGCAAGGGGCATTTTCCGTAAACGGAAAATGTCCCCTTATGCTGGAGATCGTGTCACTTTGACTGTGGAAGAGGACGGCACCGGTACCATAGAGGAAATTGAACCTCGGAAAAATCAGCTGATCCGGCCGCCAGTGGCCAACATTGACCAGCTTTTTATCGTGGTCTCGGTGCGGGAACCCTCTCCCAGCACCCTAATCATCGACAAAATTATTGCCGCGGCAGAGAATAAGGGCATTGAGCCGGTGCTGGTGATTTCCAAGTCAGACTTGGAGGATGCCGGCTGGCTGTGTGAGATCTATGACAAGGCAGGCATACCCTGCATCCCCATTTCTTCCGTCACCGGAGAAGGAGTTGACAAGGTGCGGGAACTGCTGCGTGGAAAGATCTCTGCGTTTACCGGCAATTCCGGGGTGGGAAAATCTACCCTGCTCAACTGTGTAGACCCTCGTTTAGCATTGGAAACGGGGGAGATCAGCCAGAAGCTGGGCCGTGGCCGCCATACCACCCGGCAGGTGGAACTGCTTCATCTGCCAAACGGCGGCTATGTAGCGGATACCCCCGGTTTTTCCTCCATTGATATGGAGCGGTATGAGCTGGTACGCAAGGAGGATCTGCCCCATTGCTTCCGAGAATTTGCCCCATATCTGGGGGATTGCCGGTTCACCTCCTGCTCCCATACCTGTGAAAAGGGCTGTGCGGTGCTGGAAGCCGTGAGGGAGGGGAAGATCGCCCCTTCCCGTCACGAAAGCTATGTAGCGATGTATCAGGAAGTAAAGGACGTTAAAGAATGGCAAATGAAAGAAAAATCTGTATGATTATCGGTTCCGCCCCTGTTACAGGCGGAAAGCTGCCGGGAGACGTTTCCCCAGAGGACTGCTATGTGATTTGCGCTGACGGCGGCATGGATACCGCTGCCCGTATGGGGATCACTCCGGATCTGATCGTAGGGGACTTTGATTCCGCTCAAACTTTGCCCCCCGAAAATGTAGAGACTATCCAGCTTCCGGTAGAAAAGGACGAGACGGATATGCTGTATGCGGTGAAGGAAGGGTTCCGCCGGGGGTTCAGCAATTTTGTGCTCCTTGGGGGCCTTGGAGGCCAGCGGTTTGACCATTCCATCGCCAACCTGTGCGTCCTCTCCTACATCGCAGACCGGAGCGGCCGGGCGGTACTGGCAGACGGCAGTACCAGTGTGTTTATGCTTGCCAGCGGACGCTTGGTGTTTACGGAGCTAAAGGGTGCCACTCTTTCGGTGTTCCCCTTTGGGGTAGGGTCCTGTACTGTTTCTTACAAGGGCCTGCAATATCCCCTTACCAACTATGCCCTTTCGCTGAATGACGCGCTGGGCGTGAGCAACTGTATCGTGGAGGACCGTGCGGAGGTGCTTCTTCATCAGGGACGCGCTCTGGTGATTTTGGAGGAAGAAGTATAATAAATGAAAAAAGCCACCCGTAAGGGTGGCTTTTTTGCGCTTTCTGTTTGGGTAACAGCCATTAGACCATACGGCCTGTTTCCAGAATCAAGGGCATTTTGGGGAAGGTACTCTCCAAATAGGAGGCATATTCCTTTTTCCAGCTGGCATTTATAACGGCGCTCCCCAGATATTCCTTGAGAAGCTGAAGGTTTTTCAGATTTTCCTGATCGGAGACAGAAGGGTCAGGCTGCCAGGAACATTTGCAGTTCCGGCAGTTAGCCATTTTGATGAGTCTTTGTACCCCTTCGGGGGTGTCGGTCAGAGTACCAGGACGGCAGTTGATATGGATTTCCATATCAAACACGTTTGCCATATCGCAGATCGTGCGCAACTCCTGGGCAGATACATTGAATACAGAGTAATCCGCTTCTGCTGAGGGCATGGCAAAGGGGTTTAAACGGACAACCGAAGTATGAAGAGCGAACGCGCAGTCAATAACAGGCATAAACAGTTCCTGGATATCCCGTTTGTTTCCCAAGGTGTAAGTAGAAACCAGAGAAACTGGTTCTAGCTTTGTCTGTACTGCGTCCCAATAGGCTTGCGTAGCTTCATGGGTATGGCCGGGGTGCAGATGAGCAGCGTCATCCCATTCAATACCAGCAGCGCCGGCTTCTTTTGCCAATGCCAGCAGGTTATGGGAAGAAATATTGGGGTATTGAACCATAGAAAAAACAACCATCAGAATCATTCGCTCCTTTGCAAAATAAGTTATCTAAGACCTGTGCAGATCCATATTTACAATATTTCAATTTTCATTATATCACGATGCCGGGGTGGGTTCAAGACAAACCCGGGGAATATAGACTGTGTAGATAGAAATAATTCTTCTGATTTTTTTGTGAGGCGTTGCCAAATCTTTGAGAATGGGATACAATAAGTACAATAAGTTTCCGAAAAAATTGGCAAAGAGGCTTGGGCAAAGGAGAAGATGGCGATGGGAAAACATAAAAACTTTCTGGCCGCAGGGGTGGTGGCTGTTTTGCTGCTGCTTTCAGGCTGTGGCGGAGATCAGGAACAGGCGGCAGTGTCTGTTACTTCCCAGGAGTCCTCTGTCTCCAGTGCAGCACAAGTATTTACCTGTATCGGTACTTGGGAGATTACTGCTGCCAAACAGAATGATATTGCTCTAAACGTAGAAGAGGTGCTGGAAGAGATGGGCGGCAATATGGTGCTCACTCTGTATAAAGACGGCAGTATGTATGGCCGTATCCTAAATGCCTCTATGGATGGTACTTGGGCCCAGAATGGCCGGGAGATCACCATTTATATGAGCAACGGGGAAGAGATCCGCCTGACCTCGGAGGAAGAAACTCTGATTATGGAGCAGGGAGATCGGAAATTGATTTTCAGCAAAACAGAGGAATAAAGAAAGCCGTAAACACGTTCATTGGAAAACAGGAGATCAAACTTTTTGCAGAGCATAATCGAGAAAGGGTTGTTTTCTAGTATGACGGATGTGCATATTCATATTGAAAGAGGTCCTTATACAAAAGAATGGGTCCATCAATTTGTGAAGCAAGCTGTCCGTATGGGAATGGACGAAATTTATCTTTTGGAACATTCTCACCGTTTTGTAGAGTTCGCGCCTATGTACGCCTCTGTTTGTGCATACAGCGATTATCAGAAAAACTGGTATAAAAGAAAAGTAAACCTTTCCATAAAAGATTTCCAAGCCCTTATTACCGAAATGCGAAAGATAGAGTTTCCCATAAAAATAAAATGGGGACTTGAGGTGTGCTATTTTCCCGAACATGAAAAGCTAATCCGCGATATTCTCAACTCTTTTCCCTTTGATTTTGCTGTGGGTTCCATACATTGGGTGGAGGGGTTTGGATTTGACCACAAAGCGGAATTTTGGAACGGTATCGACACGGAAGAAATTTACCGGAAATATTATGACCTGATGCTCCGTCTTGTAAAGAGCGGTTTGTTTTCTGGGGTAGCACATCCGGATTCTATCAAGTGTTTCCATCATTACCCCACAAATGATTTAACGGCTGCCTATAGCTTATTAGCGGATGAATTAAATTCCCATCATATGTATGCAGAACAAAGCGGCGGCCTTGCCTTAAATTATGGATTTGAGGAATTGGGTATGAATAAAACCCTGCTGCATGTTTTTAAAAGCAAACATGTTGATATCCGCTTCGCTTCGGACGCCCATAAGCCGGAAGATGTAGGAGCCAATATTTTAGAAATGAAAGCGACCCTACAGGCAGAAGAAGGCGCAAAAGTATAAAATAAAAGCACAGACCGGTGAAGATACGTTCTCATCGGTTTGTGCTTTTTTATCTCATACCGTAGAGGAGAGCCCTTTTTATCGCTTATCGCAAAGAAGTAAGCTCCTGAGGCGGGTCATGCTTTAACTGCGGCCACACCGTGAGCATCATGGTAATGAAACAGGCCCCGCCGCCCACAAAGTTGGAGATGGGTTCCGCCAGGAATACACCGTTTACCCCCAATCCCCATACCATGGGCAAAAAGATGGTGAGGGGGATCACGATAATCGCCTTGCGGAATAGGGAGAAAAACACCGCTTGGCGGGAACGTCCCAGAGCCACAAAGGTGGATTGCCCCGCAAATTGCAGGGACATCATAAAGAAGCCGAAAAAGTAAAGGTGTAGGGAAGGGATACCCTTTTCAATAAGAGTAGGATCGCTGTTGAAGAGGTGAATAAATTGAGCCGGGAAAAGCAGCGTGAGAAGCCAAGCAACGATAGTATAGAGAATACAGATGATAGAGGTAAAGCGGATGCCTTCCCGTACCCGGGTATATTTCCCCGCACCGTAGTTAAAGCCCATTACAGGCTGAGCGCCGTTAGTAATGCCGTTTACCGGCAGCGTCAGGATTTCTCGGATGGAGTTGATAACCGTCATAATTCCCACATACAGGTCGCCGCCATACTGGGAAAGGGTTGCATTACACACAATCTGTACGGAGCCATTGGTCACTGCCATAATAAACCCGGACATTCCCAGGCCAGTGATCTCCCTTACCAGTGGGAAGGAGGGGCGCATATCGGCCAGAGTCAGGCGGTAAATCGTCTTTTTCCCAGTAAGGAACAGGAGCACCCAGCAGGCCGAAAGCCCCTGAGAGATTACCGTAGCCAGAGCAGCTCCCCGCACCCCCATGTTTAGCAAAAAGATGAAGATGGGGTCCAGGATAATGTTCACTATAGCCCCCAAAAGCACGGTGAGCATTCCCATGCGGGCAAAGCCCTGGGAATTGATAAAGCTGTTCATTCCCAAACTAATCATAACAAAGGGGGTGCCGACCAGGTAGATGCTCAAATAGTCGTCGGCATAACCAAAGGTGTCGGCGCTGGCCCCAAAGGCATAAAGCACCGGTTCTTTAAAAATAAAACAGACCACCATCAATACCGCTCCGGAAATCAGGAGCATAGAAAAGGAATTTCCCATAATACGCTGGGCCCGCTGATGTTCTCCTTTTCCCCGGGCAATGGAGCATAGGGGAGAACCGCCCATACCAAATAGGTTAGCAAAGGCGGAAATAATGGTGATAATGGGGAAGGTAAGCCCTAAACCCGTCAGAGCCATGGTGGAGGCGTTGGGCAAATGCCCGATATAGATCCGGTCCACCACATTATATAGCACATTGATTACCTGGGCCAGAGTCATAGGAAGGGCCAGATTGAGAATATTTTTGGCAACGCTGCCTTGGGAAAAATCATTTTTCAATGGTATTCAGCTCCACTTTTACAGTCTTTGGGGGCCACCCCGGAAAATCAGAAAAGCAGCAACGCTGCGAATCCCAAAAGGGCTGCGGCGCTGCTGCCTGAAAAACATATGGGATTTTTACGTAGAAACCGTAACCTTTTCCTGTTCTGTCACTTGAGAGGCGTGCTGCATATCCCGGATCAATTTCCGGCGCACGGTATCCAGCCGGAACCGATTGTAGCGCTGGATAATGGCAAAGGGAAGATTCCCCAGCAAAATCAAGATTGCGAAAATCACGTTAGCAGGGAAAGGATTGATCAAAAGCACCACCACCGCACACAGACAGTTGGCCAGATGCATCCATTCCCCCCGGCATGTTTCCATAATAAATTCGTTTAGATATTTCAGAGAAAGGGAGGAAATATGGCTCTTGGAAAAACCGTCCTTTGCAATAAACTGGGGAACTTTATCCTTCCAAAGCTGAATCTTTAGATGGTCCCGGTACCAGCGGCCTCCTTTTTCCCAACGGAAGGGCTGATAACGCTTCCGCCCACTGTCAAAAAAGTTTCTGGGCAAACGTACACAGGCAATAAACACCACTACATGCCAACAGGCAGCTAAAGCGATGTTCCAAAACAGGATGCTCAGGGGATTGGCATTCTTCAGCACAAAACTCGTCCTTTCTGTCAAAATCCAAAATCACATATACAAATACTTATCCAATGATTATTCTAGTATTATATACTTTTTATTTATCTTTTTTATTCTTGTCGGGAAAAATGAAATATTTTGGCGTTTTGTCTTACTCTGTAAAGAAAAGGGAGAGAAAATTTTTACGCCGGAAGCGCCGAGGAGAACAATATCGTACTAAAATGGTGTCGTCCCCAATAACCTCGATATCACTCCAGCGGATGACAAAATCCTCGTCCCGTCCCAGCAGCCCGAACAGCCGGGACCGCCCATATACAATAATGGAAGAAAGCTGAGCATTTTCGGTGTCCAGCTCGATATCCCCCACGCAGCCCAAGCGAGAACCGTCCCGGGTGCTGATAACCTCTTTTCGTCTCATATCAGCAAGCCTACACATCAAAGCGATCACCCCCATGTTTTTTGGATGCCTGTGGAATATATATGGGGGAATTGCGTTTTTCTTACCTGTATGATACAATAAATTTATAAAAGCCACAGGGATACCTGTGTGAAAATTCGGAAAGGCTGGGATGTTTTGTGAATATTTGGCATGATATTTCTCCTAAAAGAATTAAATCGGAAGATTTCTTTGCGGTGATCGAAATCACCAAGGGAGGTAAAGTAAAGTACGAACTGGATAAGGAAACAGGCCTGCTGATGATGGACCGAGTGCTGTATACCTCCACCCATTATCCCGCCAACTACGGTTTTATTCCCCGTACCTATGCCCAGGACGGAGACCCGTTGGATGTATTGGTGCTCAGCTCTGAAAAGATCGAGCCTCTTTCGCTGGTGCGCTGCTATCCTATTGGCGTTATCATCATGGAAGACGGTGGGGAAAAGGACGAGAAGATCATCGCGATCCCCTTTAACGACCCTATGTATAACTCTTATCACGACATCCGGGAATTGCCTTCCCATATTTTTGAGGAGATGAGCCACTTCTTCTCGGTATATAAGCAGCTGGAAACCGGAAAAGAAACGGATATCAATGACGTCCGGGACCGCAGCGAGGCGATTGCCATTATCGACGCCTGCTTGGAGCGGTATCTGGAGGATTTCTGCAAATAACTAAAAAGGCCCCCGGACAGTTCCGGGGGCTTTCCTTCCTTTATAGGTCTTTTTTGATTTTGTCCAGCGCCGCTTTTTCCAGCCGGGATACCTGTGCCTGGCTGATGCCGATTTCCGAGGCCACCTCCATCTGGGTCTTACCTTGGAAGAACCGCAGAGAGAGGATATGCTTTTCCCGGTCGTTGAGATCATTGACCGCCTGTTTCAGGGCAATTTCGTCCAGCCAGTTGCGGTCGTCGTTCTTGTCGCCCACCTGATCCATGACGTAAATGGTGTCGCCGCCGTCGGAGAATACCGGTTCATACAGGGAGACCGGCTCCACAATGGCTTCTAGGGCCAGCACCACGGTTTCCCGCTTGACGTCGATGGCTTTTGCGATTTCCTCCACGCTGGGTTCGGAGCCTTTTTCCGCAGTCAGCTTTTCTTTGGCCTGCATAGCCCGATAGGCCACATCCCGCATGGAGCGGCTCACCCGGATGGCGTTGTTGTCCCGGAGGTAACGGCGTATCTCTCCAATAATCATGGGCACTCCATAAGTAGAGAACCGCACTCCCTGGCTCACGTCAAAGTGGTCAATGGCCTTCATCAGGCCGATGCACCCCACCTGAAACAAATCGTCGGGGTTTTCCCCCCGGTTGGTAAACCGCTGGATCACGCTGAGTACCAGACGCAGGTTTCCATTGATAAGTTCCTCCCGGGCTTTTTTGGCCTCTTTCGGGGAGCCGTCCCGCATTTTGATCAGTAGGGCGGTTTTTTCCTTTTCTGTAAGCACCTTTAGCTTGGAGGTGTTTACCCCGCAGATTTCCACCTTGTTATACTGCATTCTGGTACCGTCCTTTCTCAGTGCCTTTTCAAAAGGTCTTGTTTTCAGTATGGGCGGTTTTTCCGGCTTCATACAAGCGACCCCAAAACCTTTGAAAAGGAGTGAGAACATGACAAATTGGATTTCAATCCCCCATCCGGTGGAGAAGTTGCTGTCCCAGCTACAGGCTGCGGGGTATTGCGCCGTGGTAGTGGGGGGCTGTGTCCGGGATAGCCTCATGGGAAAAGTCCCCCATGATTGGGACATGGCTACCTCTGCTACACCGGAGGAAATGAAAGCGGCCCTTCCCGGCGTGCGCCTGCTGGAAACCGGCATCCGCCACGGTACCCTCACCGCTCTGGTGGAAGAGATGCAGGTGGAGATCACCACTTTCCGGCAGGATGGGGACTATAAGGATGGCCGTCATCCAGAGGCGGTGCATTTCACCCCCAGTCTGGAGGAGGATTTAGCCCGGCGGGATTTTACCATCAACGCCATGGCTTATTCCCCCCAGTTTGGTCTGGTGGACTGCTTTGGGGGGCAGGAGGACCTCAAAAGCCGGGTGCTCCGCTGTGTGGGGGAACCTCGGCGGCGCTTTTCGGAGGATGCTTTGCGGATTGCCCGGGCTATGCGGTTCGCGGCAGTGCTGGGATTTTCTGTGGAGCCAGATACTGCCTGGGCTATGCTGGAATTAAAAGGCAATCTTTCCCAGGTGGCGGTGGAGCGTATCTGGCAGGAGTGGCGGCGGCTGTTGTGCGCCCCTTACGCCGCCAAGGTGTTGGGAGAATTTGCCCCCATTGCATTCCAGATGATCCCAGAGCTGGAGCCCTGCGCTTCTTGCCAGCAGCACAATCCCCACCATTTTGGCACAGTATGGGAGCACACCTTAAAAGCCTTGGATTCTGCCCGGCCGGAACTGCCGGTTCGTCTGGCAGTGCTCCTCCACGATGTAGCCAAGCCTCGATGCTTTTCCCTGGACGAACAGGGGGTGGGGCATTTTTACGGCCATGCCGCTCAAAGCAGCCAGATGGCCGATGAAATTTGCCGCCGCCTGCGATTGGATAACGCTTTGCGGGAGCGGGTGGCGGTGCTGATCCGCTACCACGACGGGCCTATCATTGGCAACGAGACCCTTTTGCGCCGTCGGCTGCGGCAGCTGGGGGAGGAGGCGTTTTTCCAGCTGTTGGCGGTGCAGGAAGCCGATACCTGCGGCCTGAAAGAGCCATATCCCACAGAGCGCTTACCGCAGCTTCAGGAAACAGAAGAGCTGGCCCGGAAAATTTTGGAGGAAGGAGCCTGCTTTTCCATGAAGCAGATGGCGGTTTCCGGTAAAGATTTGTTGGCGGCAGGGTTTGCGCCCGGCCCGGAAATGGGGCATATACTCCGGCGGCTGTTGGAAGCGGTATCGGAAGGGAAAATCGACAATAATTTGGAAGATTTGCTAAATTTTGCCCAACAAATTCGGATAAAGGAATAATGTTTTGTTCATCATGTTGATTTTTTGCCGGTGTGTGGTATAATAGGCGTGGAAAGACTGCCGATAGTTTCGGCAGCTTTTCCTTTCCAAATTTATTCAACAGTGTTCCGGCGTCACTCCGGGCAGTAAAGGAGTTTTTCAATATGTGGGCATATGAATCTGTGTTTTATCAAATTTATCCTTTGGGCTTTTGTGGAGCCCCTCTTGCCAATGACGGTGTGGAGGTACCCCGTATCCAAAAGGTCAAGGAGTGGATTCCTCATCTGCAAAAGCTGCACATAGGGGCCATTTATTTTTCCCCGGTGTTCGAGTCCGACAACCACGGCTATGATACCCGAGATTTTCGCAAGATCGATTGCCGGTTGGGCAGCAACCAGGACTTCAAAGAGGTGTGCGACGCCCTGCATGAAGCGGGTATCCGGGTAGTGCTGGACGGCGTGTTCAACCATGTGGGACGCGGCTTCTGGGCGTTTCAGGATGTGCTGCGCAACCGGGAGAACTCCCCCTACCGGGATTGGTTCCACATCAATTTCGGCGGCAATAACGGCTATAACGACGGCCTGTGGTATGAGGGCTGGGAGGGCCATTTTGAGCTGGTCAAGCTGAACCTGCGCAACCCGGCAGTGGTGGACCATCTGCTGGAGTGTATCCGGGGCTGGGTGGAGGAATTCGGTATCGACGGCCTGCGGCTGGATGTAGCCTATTGTCTGGAACTGGATTTCCTGCGCCGCCTGCGCAGCTTCTGCAATGGCCTAAAGCCTGATTTCTTCCTGCTGGGAGAGATGCTCCACGGGGACTACAACCAGCGTATGAACGATGAGATGCTCCACAGCGTTACCAACTACGAGTGCTACAAGGGGCTGTATTCCAGCTTTAACTGCATGAATCTATTTGAGATCGGCTTCTCCCTCAACCGTCAGTTTGGCCCGGAAAACTGGACGCTGTATAAGGGCAAGCATCTGTTTAACTTTGCCGATAACCACGATGTTACCCGCTTGGCCAGTATCCTCACGGAGCCCCGGCACATGAAGCCTTTGTATGGGATGCTCTTTGGTATGCCCGGCGTCCCCTGCATCTATTACGGCAGTGAGTGGGGGGCAGAGGGCAATAAGCGGGACGGCGTCCCGGCTCTGCGTCCCTGCTTTGAAAAGCCCCAGGAAAACGACCTGACCCAGTGGATCGCCGCTTGTGCTAAGGCCTTCACTTCCAGCAAGGTATTGCAATACGGCGGATATCGCACGGTGATGCAGCAGAACCACCAGTGGATTTTTGAGCGCTCCTTTGAGGGACAGCGAGTACTGGTAGCCATCAACGCTTCTGCCGAGCCCTATCACGCTCATTTTGACGCCCAGGCAGGCCGTGCCCGTGACCTGATTACCGGGGAGCTCCACGACTTTGGCGGAGGCAGCGAGTTGCCGCCCTTCTCCGCCGCCTTCTGGGAGATCTTCTAATGGTCACCAACGAATTTCGCAGGCGGGTATATGAAATCACGGCTCTCATTCCCCGGGGCAGGGTGAGCACCTATGGCCAGATCGCGTTTTTGTCTGGGCATCCCCGGGCGGCAAGAATCGTGGGGGCTTTGATGCACACCGCCCCTTCGGAGCTTCCCTGCCATCGGGTCCTCTATCGGGACGGCGGTCTGTGCCCCGGAGAGGTGTTCGGCGGCCCGGCTCGCCAGCGGGAAATGCTGGAAGAGGAGGGCGTCGGATTTCTTCCCGACGGCAGAGCGGATGTCAAGCATTTTTTGTGGCGTCCCGCAGAAGGAGAGATTCCAGACGGGGATGTTCACAGTTTAGAAACGAAACATTCTTAGAATTTTTTTACTTGAGTTGGTATAACTTCATAAAAGCGGGGTATACTTCTTTCAGAAGCAAAGAGTACAAGAGCCTGTAGCCAGGCGTTTTTATAAAGACCCTTCTTTTTCATGATTCCTTCTCAACCGCAGGAGGCCGGACGATTTGTCCGGCCTTTTGTGGTTTTCAGAGGAGGTTAGTTGATTTTGAAACAGGCTTCCAGTATAATGAATACAACATATTGACACAGGAAAGCGGGCTTTTGCCTGCCCTGAGAATGAGGAGGAATCCATATGCCAGAGATGATATGGCAGGACCGCAAACGCTTTTTAGGAATGCCCATTACCTTTACGAAATACTCCATGTCGGAAGACCGTTTGTTCATCAAAAAGGGGTTTTTGAACCTTACGTCAGAGGAAATCCTTTTGTACCGGGTGCGGGACATCAGCCTGAAGCGCTCTTTGGGCCAGCGTATTTTTGGCGTAGGCAGCGTGGTGGTGTATTCCTCCGACCAGACCACCCCTTCCTTGGAGCTGCGCAATATTAAAAACAGCGAAGATGTCAAGGAGATGCTTCACGAGCAGGTAGAGGAGATGAAGATCCAGCGCCGGGTACGTATTGGCGAGCTGATGGATGGCGACCACGGACAGGATGATTTTGACGACGATGGTTTTACCGATGACGAAATGCTGTGAGGATGGGAAAATGCGGGAAAACCGGCTTTTGACCCTTGCTCTTACATATGAACAGGGCCACAGCCGCCGCAGCCGCCATATCCTTTCGGTATTGCGGCTTACCCAGCTGATAGCGGATGGAGAAGGAACCCAAGGGGAGGAGCGGGAAGCCCTTTTGGCGGCAGCGATCCTCCACGATATCCCCATCCGATACTGTAAGGAAACATATGGCGACGCCAGCCAGGAAAACCAGCGTCGGGAGGCCGTACGGATGGTGCCCGAATTCTTGCAGAAAGCGGGGTATCCACCCCAAGCCGCCCAACAGGTATTGCCGCTGGTGTTGGGGCATCACTGTTATGAAGAGACCCCCGGCCCCTTGCTGCAAATCCTCATGGAAGCCGATTTGTTGGTAAACCTTCTGGAAGGAGAACCGGTTTCCCCGGCCTTTGCCCGGCGGTTTTTCAAAACCCAAACCGGGCGGAAGCTGTTGGAAACGGTTCTTTTAGAGGGCGGGAAGTAAAAGCTCCATTTTGAAATCAACCCCGTACTATCTGTTTTCGGTGTTTTGTGCTATTATGGAATATAGATTGGCGTAACTTGCATGGTGCTTTCGTAAGAAGTAAGGAGGGAGAAAATGCGTATCGCACATATTGACGGCGGAAAAGCCTTTGACTGGGGAAAAACGTCAGAAGATTATGCCAGATTCCGAGATATTTATCCCGAGGAGTTTTATGAAAAGATTGTGCAGCGTGGATTATGCACACAGGGGC
>CALWVH010000098.1 GCA_944384915.1 uncultured Clostridia bacterium
GCAGATGCGAAGCATGGTGGAAAGCTTCATTTCACTTTGGGCGTCCACTTCAAAGGTGGCTACTCGCCAATGGTTTTCATATTGCCGGATATCGGCCATAGATTTCTCCCCTTTTACAAAATGAAAAACAGGGACGCTGCGGAAATGTTCCCGGCGTCCCTGGTTAATTTTTTAGCGGATGACATCGATCCCCATATACGGGCGCAGTACCTCAGGCACTGTTACGCTACCATCGGCGTTCTGATACTGCTCTACGATGGCGGGCATCACGCGGCTGGTTGCCAAACCGGAAGCATTCAGGGTATGGACAAACTGCAGCTTCTTGTCCTCTCCGCGGAACTTCACATTGCCGCGGCGTGCCTGATAATCCCGGGCATTGGAAGCGGAGCTTACCTCTTT
Source organism: uncultured Clostridia bacterium (assembly GCA_944384915.1). Classification (GTDB taxonomy): domain Bacteria; phylum Bacillota; class Clostridia; order Oscillospirales; family Acutalibacteraceae; genus Heritagella_A. Next base: position 400 of record CALWVH010000098.1, read on the forward strand.
GTAAATGCCCATGCTGGGAATCCACACCTCGATGTCGTAGGTGCGGGCCATGGAGAAGGAGCAGTCACCAGCTGCCAGCTTGCTCAGGCGATAATGCAGCCCCAGTTCCTGTACCAGGCGCTCTGCCTTCATCACCAATTCCTCAAAAGCGGCATCGGACTGGTCAGGACGGGTGTACTGTACCATCTCTACCTTATTGAACTGATGGCCGCGGATCATGCCGCGCTCTTCGGAACGGTAGCTGCCTGCCTCACGGCGATAGCAGGGAGTATAAGCAATATACTTGCGGGGCAGTTCCTCGTCGGTGAGAATCTCATCCCGATGGAGGTTGACCAGAGCGGTCTCTGCGGTGGGCAGCAGGAACTTCTTGTCAGCGCTGGTGGGGTTCTGAATCCAGTATACCTCATCGTTGAACTTGGGGAACTGGCCTGCCACATAACCGCACTCATAGTTAAGCATATGAGGCGGCAGCACCAGCTCATAGCCGTCCTTCAGGTGCTCGTTAATAAAGAAGTTGAGCAGTGCCCACTCCATGCGAGCGCCTGCACCACGATAAATCCAGGCGCCATTGCCGCCCAGCTTTGCACCGCGCTGATAGTCGATCATGCCCAGGCTTTCGCACAGGTCCACATGGTTCTTCGGCTCAAAATCAAACTTGGGCTGTTCGCCATAGTAATGCAGGGGCACGTTCTGCTCCTTGCCGCCGGCTACCACATTTTCGTCCGGCATATTGGGCAGGGAGAGCATCAAGTCCTGCTGCTTCTCTTCCAGGCCGCCCAGTTCAGCGTCTGCCTCTTTGATCTGATCTGCCAGAGCCTTCATTCTTGCCATGAGCTCGGTGGTGTCTTCCCCTGCTTTTTTCATCTGGGGAATTTTCTTGGTATCGGCATTCCGCTCTGCCTTCATAGCCTCTACCTTACCGGTAAGCTCGCGGCGCTTAGTGTCAATGTCCAGAATCTCATCCACAATGTGATCGAGATTCATTTCTCTCTTTTTAATATTGGCTTTTACCAAATCCGGGTTGGTACGAATTAACTTAATATCCAGCATTTCATTATTCCTCTCTTTTTTATAGTTTATCTGTATTTATTGGTCAATTTCTTTGAATTCAATAGAAGCCATCAGGCGCTGTAGGTCTTCTTCCCCATAAAACTCAATTTGCAGGGTACCCTTAGTTTTGGTTCCGGAAACCTTTACTTTTCTTCCCAGGTGTTCATTCAAAGAAAGCTCTACCTCATCAAAATAGGTACTGCGGCGCACCGGCTTGGGTGCCTGCTCTTTCTGCTCCTGCGACGCTTTTTTGGCCATGCGTTCCAGCTCCCGCACAGAAAGCCCTTGGGACACCGCTTTTTCCGCAGCATCCATCATCGATTCTTCGTCAGGAAATGCAAGCAACGCTCTGGCGTGTCCTGCGGAAAGTACCCCTTGAGATACCATTTCCAGAATCTTTTGCGGCAAACTCAGAAGGCGAAGGGCATTCGCTACTGCCGGACGGGATTTTCCAACCGTTTTGGCTACTTCCTCCTGGGTCATATCATACTTTTCCATAAGGGTATGGTAACCGTTGGCCTCTTCAATAGCCGTCAGGTCTTCCCGCTGAAGGTTTTCGATCAAGGCCAGTTCCATAACCTCGCTGTCGGACATCTCCCGAATTACAGCCGGAAGCTCTGTGAGTCCAGCCATGCGAGCTGCCCGCCAACGTCTTTCCCCGGCTACAATCTGGTATCCGCCGCCAAAAACCGGCCGCACCAAAAGGGGCTGCAAAAGCCCGTGCTGGGCAATGGAATCTGCCAGCTCTGCCATGGCTTTTTCGTCGAATTCTTTTCTAGGCTGTTCTCGGTTAGGCTCCAATTCGCTGATTTTCAGCATAATAGCGCCATCGCCGGATTCCAAGGTGTTCTCTGCAAAAATAGCATCCAACCCTTTTCCCAGTCCTTTTTTTCCACTCAAACTGGCATCCTCCTCACTTATTATTTTTTACGATTTCTTCCGCTAAATTTTTATAAGCCTCTGTTCCCTTACAAGACCGGTCGAAATATAAAATCGGCTTGCCAAAGCTGGGGGCTTCTGAAAGGCGCACGGTTCTGGGAATCACGGTAGCAAAAACCTTGCGGGGGAAGTACTTCTTTACTTCCTCTACCACCTGCTGGGTCAAGTTTAATCGGCCGTCGTACATGGTAAGCAGCACACCTTCCATGTCCAAATGCTCATTATACTGACGCTTCACCCGCCGCACAGTATTCATCAGCTGGGAAAGCCCTTCCAAGGCATAATATTCACACTGGATGGGTACCAGCAGGGTATCCGCCACACACAAGGCATTGGTAGTGATGATTCCCAAAGAAGGGGGACAATCAATGAGAATATACTCATATGTCTCCCGGAAGGGAAGCAGCGCATTTTTTAGAATGGATTCCCGATGCTCCCTGGACACCAGTTCCAGCTCAGCTGCGGCCAAATCCATACTGGAAGGCAGCACATCCAGGTTTTTAAACTCTGTATGTACCAAGGCTTCCTGTGCAGAGCAATCTCCCATCAGCACCTCATACATGGTATTTTTCTTCTGCCGGCGGTCAATCCCCACACCGCTGGAGGAGTTCCCCTGGGGGTCCACATCCGTCAAAAGGGTCTTTTTCCCCATAGCTCCCAAGGCAGCCGCAAGATTCACTGCTGTGGTAGTTTTTCCTACGCCGCCTTTCTGATTGGCAATGGCAATAATCTTCCCCACGGAATTACCCCTTTCTTTTTGCTACAATCCTTTATTTTCTGTGACTTTTTCTATTATAGCACGTTTATCTCGGAAGAAAAAGGGATTTTCCAGAGTTTTTACCTTTTCTTTTTCCTTTTGAGAAACAAATTTCGTTTTTTATGTTTCACGTGAAACATATGGAAAAAGCCGGGGCTTCTTGACTCAGAGAAGCTCCGGCTTTTCCAACAGGAAATGAATAAGGGAATGTTATGAAACTTGTACTTTACATTTAGCAGTCTGTTAGGCAGTACGGCCCGACTGTCGGCCTTTTTCAGGGGATTCTGTTTTGGGAATAGTAACCGTATACTCCATATACTCCCCCATGTCCTTTTTTTCTGCCCTTGCCAATATGCCAGCGCTTTGCATGGTTCGTATGGCGTGTTCTACGGTATTAAAAAAGATCCGTATATCCTTGGCAATAAAAGTGCGGTTAGGTTTCTTTTTCTTTTCTCCGGAGAGCTGTTCCTCCACTAATTCCTCCGTTTGGCGCACATTTAGCTGGCGCTGTACCACCGTATGCAGTAACTTTTTACGCTGCTCTGTCTCTTCTATCCGAATGAGGGCACGGACATGGCGTTCGGTTAATCCGTTAGAAGATGCTATTTGACGTTCCTCTGGTGTAAGGCGCAACAGGCGCAGCTTATTGGCAATGGCGGACTGGCTCTTTCCCAAACGGCGCGCCGCTTCTTCCTGGGTGACCCCCCAGTCCTCAATGAGGCACCGGATTCCCTCTGCTTCTTCAAAAAGCTGTAGATCCTGACGCTGTAAGTTTTCCAAAATCGCCAGTACTGCCGATTGCTGATCGGAGCATTCCAACAACAGGCAGGGAATTTGTTTTAGTCCTGCCTGGATACAGGCTCGCCACCGTCTTTCCCCGGCTATAATCTCAAATACTCCTCCAGTAGTTCTTCTCACAGAAATCGGTTGAAGCAGGCCATTAGCTTCAATGCTTTGTGCAAGACCGTTTAATTCTTCCGGTAAAAAAACCTTTCGTGGCTGCCGTGGATTCGGCACCAGTTTTTCAATGGGAAGGTGTATGATCTTCTTTTTCTCCGCCTGGGAAAACTTCATAGCCTGTCCACCTCTTTTCCTCACCGCTGATTTTGATTGCAATGTCAGTATAGCACGGTGAAAAAAGAGATTTTGTAGAAACACGACGAGGCTCCTAAAATATTTTCTTTTTTGTTCTCATAAATGAAATTTTGGCAAGCGTCTATTTCTGCATAAACATACTGTTTTATTATATAAAGAAAACCTGCTTTTCAGATTGTAAAAAGCAGGTTTTCTTGCGTGAAATTTACAGCAATGGTTTTTTTGAAATTTTAGAGCCGTGTCTTGGATAGGCCTCCGGTGTCTCCCGAACTTTCCGCACTACCACAATACTCCGATGGCTGCCATCAGGTAAAGTAAATTGGGCTAGTTTTTCTGTCTTTCCACCCAGCACGCCTATAGCTCTGGCCGCTTGTTTGGCTTCTTCTTCCCCATCCGGTCCCTTCATAGCCACAAAGGCACCGCCGGGTTTTACAAAAGGCACGCAGTATTCGCTGAGAACATTCATACCGGCCACTGCTCTGGCTGTCGCAAAATCAAATTGCTCCCGCAATTCTTTCTGGCGCCCGCCTTCTTCCGCTCTAGCGTGGCGGATATCCGCCTGAATTCCCAGTTCCCGGCAGACCTCTGCCAAAAATACCAGCCGTTTATTTAAGCTGTCCAGCAAAGTCAGCTTTATATCTGGTCTAGCAATGGCTAACGGGATTCCTGGAAACCCCGCCCCCGTGCCAACATCGATCAAGCTTGCCCCTTCTGGCAATTCCACAGCCTTTAAAAACAGCAAACTGTCAAAGAAATGCTTGACCGTTACTCCTTCCGGGTCCGTAATGGCCGTCAGGTTCATTTTCTGGTTCCACTCCACCAACAGCTCCATGTATCGCTGGAACTGGGATAACTGCTTTTCAGAAAGGCTAAATCCCTCTTCTTCACACAACTGCCCTAATCGGTTTTTAATATCCTCCATGGACGGGTTCTCCTCCTTCCTTTGCCAGCCAGATCAACAGCACAGAAACATCCGCAGGGCTTACGCCGGAAATTCGGCTTGCCTGTCCAATATTGGCAGGCCGCACCTTGTTGAGTTTTTCCCTTGCTTCCATCCGCAATCCTTCGATCTGCTCATAATCCACATTTTTAGGCAGCAGTTTCTTTTCCAACCGCCGCATCTCTGCGATATCCGCCTTTTGCCGCCGGATATATCCCTCATACTTCAGCTCGATTTCCACATTCTCAAACACCGACGCCGGATAATTAGGACGGGTGGTATCCACCGGTGCCAATGCCTCGTAGGTAATCTGGGGACGGCGCAGCAAATCCGACATATGCACCCCGCTGGTCACGGGAGATGTTTCACGTGAAACAAGCAGGTCATTCAGCTCCTTGGTAGGAGAAAACACCAGCTTTTCCACCCGTTTCCGCTCTGCTTCCTTCATAGCCTGCTTTTCGCAGAATTTCTTCCAGCGGGCTTCGGAGATTAAGCCAATCTCGTGGCCAATGGGAGTCAAACGCTCATCAGCATTATCCTGCCGCAGCACCAGCCGGTATTCCGACCGGGAGGTCATCATCCGGTAGGGGTCGCTGACACCTTTGGTAATCAAATCATCCACCAGTGTACCAATATAAGAACTGGCTCGGTCTAAAATCATAGGCGGCAGTCCTTGCACTTTCCGAGCAGCATTGATACCTGCCACCAATCCCTGTGCCGCTGCTTCTTCATAGCCGGAACTTCCGTTAAACTGTCCGGCTCCATAAAGCCCTGGCAGGTCAGCAAATTCCAACGTAGCTTCCATCTGGGTGGGGTCTACGCAGTCATATTCAATAGCATAGGCACTGCGCATAATCTGCACGTTTTCCAATCCTTTGATCGTGTGATAAAAAGCAATCTGTACCTCCTCGGGCAAAGAAGAGGACATTCCCTGTAAGTACATTTCCTCCGTATTCTCCCCGCAAGGCTCAATAAAAAGCTGATGCCGGGGCTTGTCAGCAAACCGCACCACCTTGTCCTCAATACTGGGACAATACCGGGGTCCCACCCCTTCTATCATTCCGCTATACAAAGGGGAACGATGGATGTTATCCATAATAACCTTTTTCGTCCGGTCGTTGGTCCAGCTTACGTAACAGACCTCTTTGTTTTTTAACTCCTCTTCTGTTTCGTAGGAAAAAGGTGTCACCGGTTCATCGCCGGCCTGTACTTCCAAATCGGTAAAGTCAATACTGGAACGCAGTACCCGAGCCGGAGTGCCGGTTTTGAACCGCCGCAGTCGAAGCCCCAACTTATTTAAAGACTCCGACAAAAACGCAGCCGGGAAAAGTCCGTCCGGGCCACTCTCAAAAGAGACCTCCCCTATAAAGATTCTGCCTCCCAGAAAGGTACCTGTAGCCAGGATCACTGCATCCGCCAGATACTCGGCGTTCATCCGGGTAATCACCTTCCAGCGGCCATCGGAAGTACGTTCCAAAGACGTAACTTCTGCCTGCTTCATTTGCAGATGTTCCTGCAATTCCAGCTTGTGCTTCATAATTTCCGAATATTTTCTTCGGTCAATCTGTGCCCGAAGAGAATGTACCGCAGGCCCTTTTCCTAAATTCAGCATTCGGCTTTGCAAAAAGCACGCATCGGTAGTCTTTCCCATTTCTCCACCTAGTGCATCGATTTCCCGCACTAAATGGCCTTTTGCCGTTCCCCCAATACTGGGGTTACAGGGGCAATTTCCTACCGCATCCATATTGATTGTAAAAATCACAGTTTCGCATCCCAATCGGGCAGCTGCCAGCGCCGCCTCAATTCCAGCATGACCAGCGCCAATCACCGCCACTTGAAAGGAACCTGCGTCATATCCCATGGAAAGTCCTCCTTTGGTTTACATAATTCTACATTTACTGTTTATATCTCGCTTTAGTTTACATAATTCGTGTTGAAAACTCAGTGGAAAAAGTGAAAAACTCTCCTCTCGGTATAATTCCCCTTTACATCCCGTTGATTTTCAACTTTTTACTTTCCTACACAAAATTGAGCAAATACCGAATCCACCACTGCCTCAGTAGCTCGCTCTCCGGTAAGCTCCAAAAGGGCGGAAACAGCCCCTTCTACAGAGACTGTTACTGCATCCAGTGTCATTCCAAGTTCCATAGCGGAGATAGCCTCTTCTACACAAGCTAGCGCTTGTTTGGCATCGTCCCGTTGGCGTTCTGTATACAGCATTCCCTCTGCCGGATTTAGGGAAGTGGTCTCCAACACCTGGGCACAAGCCTGCTGTAATTCCTCCAGCCCTTCCCCGTTTCGCGCGGAAATAGACACCACCTGAGGAAATGCCTTTTGAATATATGCCAGATCGATTTTGGGTTCCAGATCTGTTTTATTGACAATGGCTACCGTAGGGATCTGGGAAAGGGACTTTATCAATTCCCGGTCTTCCTCTTCCAGTGGGACAGAGGCATCAAACACCGCCAGCACCAGTTGGGCATTTTGTAGGCGATTCTTTGCGATATTCACCCCAATACTCTCCACCGGGTCTTCCGTTGTGCGAATTCCCGCCGTATCCGCCAAACGCAGCAAGACATCTCCCAGCACTACGGTATCCTCCACCACATCTCGCGTGGTACCTGCGTACTGGGTGACAATCGAACGCTCGCAGCCAGCAAGCAAGTTCATCAGGGTGGATTTTCCCACATTGGGCCTGCCTACAATCACTGTATCCACGCCCTCTCGAATAGCCCTTCCTGCGTCAAATTGCCGCAGCAGACGGTCCAGGGCTTCTCTTGCGTGCCGTAAAGCCTCTAGCAACTCTGTTTCATTCACCTGAGGCACATCATCGTCGGGATAATCCGCCCATGCCGCCAAATGGGCTGCTGCGTCAATGAGCTTTTCCCGAATCGATACGATCTTCCGTTCCAGAGCTCCCTCTTTTCCCGCACGGGCGGCACGGGCTGACTGCATTCCTTGAGCGGAAATCACCTGCATCACTGCTTCTGCTTCCGTTAACCCCATCTTTCCATTGAGAAATGCCCGACGGGTAAACTCTCCCGGTCCTGCAGGAGCAGCCCCTGCCTCCAGCACTGCTTCCAGTACCCGGCGCATAATAAACACGCCGCCATGACAGGAAAGTTCCACTACATCCTCTCCAGTAAAGCTGGCAGGAGCGGAAAACACCAGAGCGATGGCTTCATCCAGCTTCTCCTCTCCTTCATACACCCAGCCATATAGAGCCGTATATCCAGGGGCATCCATTACTTTTTTCCCCTTGGGTGAGCGGAACACCCTATCTGCTACCTGACGGGCCCGGGGGCCGGAAATCCGTACAATTCCGATTCCACCCGGCGCTTGGGCCGTGGAGATTGCCGCGATGGTATCCCTTTCTTTTCTTTCTGAAAGAATCATATTTATGACCCCTTTCCATGCCTTTGAAAACGCCGATATTTTTGTATTAAACGGCTATTTTTCTTAAAGCACCAATCTTGCTTTCCATACAACAAAAAGGCGGCTCTTTCCAGAACCGCCTCCACTTTTCTGTCCAAAATTTTTAGTTCTTTTTGTCAATGCGGCCATACAGGGGCATATCTCCGCTGTCGCGTCTGGGAGTTGTATTGCCAGTAGCAGCATGCCCAGAGGCATCATTGCGAGCCGGCCGGTTGCCATTGTTGTGGCGATAACCGCCCTTTTGCCCATTGCGAGAACGGGAATTCCCACGATAGTTATTGTTCCGGCGCTGGGGACGCTCTCCCTCTTCCGGACCAATCACCACATGGCGTGCCAGATCTTCGCCTTCGCTCCAGGATTTGGCTCCCTCTACTTCCTGTACTGCCGTATGGATAATCCGGCGCTCATAGGGATTCATAGGCTCCAAAGAGCAGTTACGGCCAGTTTTCAGGGCTTTGGCAGCCATTTTACGACCCAATACTTCCAGGGTTTCCTTACGCTTCTCACGATAATTTCCAATATCCAAGGTGATTCTGTAATAAGTATTCTCCACGTGGTTGGCAACTAAACCAGCCAGATACTGGAGAGCATCCAGGGTTTCTCCCCGATGGCCGATAATAAAACCAATATCTTCGCCGGTAAGGGAAAGCTGGGCGCCGCTCTCTTCTTCTTGGATGGACACCTCAATATCATGCAGTCCCATCGCCGTGACAACCTTCTTCAAGTACTCTGCCGCGGATTGTGCAGGAGAAGATTTAATAAACGCCCGTACCTTTGCGGGACTTCCGCCAAACAAACCAAAGGTTTTTTTCACTGGCATTTCCAAAATTTCAAATTCCGCTTCATGGGATTCTACACCCAGTATTTCACAAGCTTGTTCAAATGCCTGTTCCACAGTCTCGCCTGTTGCAACTGCCTCTTTAATCATAACAATCTGCACCTCCAAAAAACACCAAACATTCCGATGTTATTTTTTCGTCCCCAAATAATCGTCATTTCCAGATTTTCCCTGTTTCTTTCCTTTTGCTTTCGTTCCTTTTTTTACCTGGGAGACATTCTTCTTTTCCTGCGCCCTTTGCTGAGAAGCAGAGATCTTATCCGCCAGCTTTATTTGCACCGCCGGCGGGAGTTCCGCTACTGCCGCCTCTTCCTGGAAACGCAGAGCCGCACGCTGGGCTTCCGATTTGGCGGTAAGCTGTGCAGGGCTGAAGAAACGGTTCATCAGGATGGTAGAAGCAAAGCTGACAAGGGTAGAAATAATCCAATAGAATCCAATAGCACCCGGCATGATCCAGGAGAAATACACACTGATCAGAGGCATACCATACATCAAAACTTTCATGCAACCCTGTTGCTGCTGCATTCCAGGCTGCATCTTCATCATGACAAACTGGGAGGCCCAAGAGGAAACCAAGCAAATGACGGGGATCAACCACATCATGGCAGACCAGTCGCTATTTTGGGGAGTTTGGAGCAAATCCAATCCCAAGAACTGGAATCCACGGGAAAGGGATTCAATCTGATCCAGCTCGCTGCCGGTAAACACCCCGGTCAAATGGTCCCGAAGGGCATCAAAGTGTTTTACAATCTCAATCTCGTTATAAAAGCTATTCGCAGAAAAACTGCTGCCAATACCGGGAATGGTATTAAGCATATTCAGTGCCTTATCTACCGCTTCAGAAGGAAGATGAAGCACATTTTTCAAGGGGAACACCACAGAATAATACAAACCCAACATAATGGGGAAAGGAAGCAGCGTAGTCAGGCATCCACCCATCGGACGCACGCCTTCCTTTTCATACAGCTTCTGCAGCTCCTCGTTATATTTCATTCTATCCTTGCCGTATTTGGCCTGCAATTCTTTTTGCTTTGCCGCCATTTTGCTTTGAGAGGCCATGGATTTCTGCTGCTTGATAGAAAAGGGGAACAGCAAAAATTTTACGACAACTGTAAACAATATAATAGCAACGCCATAGTTCTTCACGATCATATAGAAGAACCAGAGGATGTATCCTAACAAACCGCCAAAAAAGTTAAAGATCTGCATCATAAGCCTAAGGCACCTCAATTTATCAAGTCATTTTTCTTTTCTTTCGGGGACTGGATCATATCCACCCCGGCTAAAAGGGTTGCAGCGCAAAATACGCCATACTGCCAATGCAGTACCCTTCAGGGCCCCAAAACGCTCCAATGCCTCTATCGCATACTGGGAACAGGTTGGGATATATTTGCAGCAGGGAGGTTTCCGGGGAGAAATCCCTTTCTGATAGAAGCGGACCAAGCCAATCAAAGCCTTTTTTATCATTTGAATATGCCCGCCTTTTCCAGCTGCTGCTCCAGGGCCTTTGTCACCTCTGTGCTTTTCACAAAGGGGGTCTTGGCTCTTGCAACCAAAACCAAATCATACCCATCTTTAATTTTTGGGGCCAAAAATCTGGCCGCCTCCCGTATCACCCGTCGGGAACGGTTGCGCTGCACCGCATTTCCAATTTTTTTACTGGTGGTAATCCCGATCCGCAGACAATGGCAGCGGTTTTTCAATACATATACCACCACTATTGGCGTAACAAAAGACTTTCCCCGGGCATACGCCCTTCTGAAATCGCGGTTTTCACATATGGGGGTAAAAAGCTCCATTCGACATCCATCCATCACCACGCATCGTATTTTCCGAAGCGTTGCTCAACAATAAAACTTTGGATTCATAAAGAAAAGGCCACACTGAAAGGGACCCCATCTGCTCTCCGGCCTTTTGGAAAGCAAAACGGGAATCATCCGGCAGCCTGGTGCCGGACCCCTTTTATCGGTGGCCCTTACAGCGGCATCTGCCGCCGCGCTGTTTGTTTGGAACAGACATCAAAAAAATCAGTAGGACAGGCGAGCTCTTCCCTTCGCTCTGCGGCGGGCCAGAACCTTGCGTCCGTTTCTGTCAGACATTCTCTTTCTGAAGCCGTGCTCCTTTTTTCTGTGCAGCTTCTTCGGCTGGTACGTTCTCAGCATACAAACACCCTCCTTTCGGGTATAAAGGTATAAGCCTTGCAAGTTAGCATTATACCCTACCAAAAGGGCGTATGTCAACAAGAATCTCGCAAAAAACACGCCTAAAAAGCCTGTTTTTCAAAGAACAGGCGCCTTTATGAGAACCACTTCAGGGATTTCTTTTACTATAGCACAAAAAATCCAAAAAATAAACCGCATTTTATAGGATATTTTGTTTTAGGAGCATTTTTTATCTATAGGAGGAAAAAAAGCGTTTCATAAAAGTTTTTTCCTCCTTTCTAAATTTTTTACTGCTTCCTTTTATCTACAATTTTCACAAAGTCAACCGTTGAAAATAGGATGTTTTTTCAACCGAAAGGTTTGCGTTGTTGTTGAAAATATGTTAATATATTTCTTGATGAAAGTGCCCCGTTTATCGTGGGGAAATCAATCTTCTGCCTACTACAGGCAGGGAAGGGACGGATCAAATTATGGAATCTTTTCTGGAAGCCTGGGGACTGATTTGTGAGTATTGCAAAAAGAACATTACACAGGTTGCCTATAATTCCTGGATCGACAGGATCAAACCCATATCGCTGGACTTTTCCAAAGGGGTCGCCACTTTGGAGGTTCCTAACGAATTCCACAAACAAACATTGACACGCTGCTATTCTGACTTATTAACAGAGGCTTTTGGGCAGGTGTTCGGCCCCGGCATCGAAATCCAGCTGTGCACGCCGGAGGAACTTTCGGGAGAACGGGATAAAGATCATCCAGAACGGAAAAGTGATGATTATGAATTCACCTTTGACACCTACATTGTAGGCCCTTCCAATAAATTTGCTCATGCGGCTTCCATGGCAGTGGCCACAAAGCCGGCAGCTCTGTATAACCCTCTGTTTATTTACGGTAATTCCGGCCTTGGAAAAACCCATCTTCTCTATGCCATCTGCAACGAGATCTCTAAGACGTTCCCGGATATGAACATCATCTATATCAAGGGTGATGACTTCACCAATGAGATCATTGAGGCTATCCGCAAGGGTACCACCCCCGAATTCCGGCAGAAATATCGTCAGGCAGATGCATTGCTGGTAGACGATATCCAGTTTATCGCCGGTAAGGAATCCACCCAAGAGGAATTCTTCCATACCTTCAATACCCTGTACGAATCCAAAAAACAGATCGTGCTGACCTCTGACCGGCCGCCCAAAGACATCGCGACACTGGAAGACCGGCTGAAAACCCGCTTTGAATGGGGTCTTACAGCAGATATCCAGCCCCCGGATTTTGAAACTCGTATTGCTATCATTAAGCGGAAGGCTGAACTGCTGGATCTGATGGTACCGGATAATGTGTGCGAATACATCGCCAATAAGCTCAAGAGCAATATCCGGCAGTTGGAGGGAGCAGTCAAAAAGCTGAAAGCCTATTATTTACTGGAAGGAAAAACTCCCAGCATCAATACCGCTCAGGCCGCTATCAGCGACATTATCAATAACGATCAGCCAGCTCCCGTCACCATCGAAAAGATTATTGAAGAAGTGGGCCGTACCTTTGGCGTCTCCCCCGACGATATCCGGTCTGCCAAGCGGAACGCCGCTGTTTCCAACGCACGACAGATTGCTATGTATGTCGTGCGGGACATCACCCAACTTCCCATGGCCTCTATCGGCGAGGAATTTGGCGGAAGAGACCATTCGACTGTGGTATATGCCACCCAGCAGGTAGAAAAGAATATGGTGAAAGATCCTCGTACTAAAGCTACCATAGAGGATATTATCAAAAATATCCGCGACCGGTAACCGAAAACCGCCTTTTTAAAAAAGTTGAAAATCTATCCACTTTTCCATTTTCCGGTTTAAAACTCAGTTTTGAACCGGAAAAATCATCTCAACTTGTTTTCAACTTTCCCCACCGAGTTTTCAACTCTCTGTTTATAAAAAGAAAATTGCTCGATAAGCGTTTTCCTTTTTCACAATTTTTCAATGCATAAAAATGCATTGTGATTAAGGTGTTTTCTGCGTTATTGGGACTTTTTCACTTTTTCTGGCCCTCTACTACTAATACTAAATTTAAGAAATTCAAAACCCTCATTCTTAGAAAGAAGGAGCTCACCTTATGAGATTGACTCTGCAACAAAAGGAATTTGCGGATGCAGTGTTGAATATTCAACGTGCCGTTTCTTCCAAATCCACGATTCCGGTATTGGAAGGAATTCTGCTTTCTACTCAAAACAACGAACTAAAACTCAGTGCTTATGATATGGAACTGGGAATGACCACTACATTGGAAGCAACCGTTCAGGAACAAGGACGATTGGTTTTAAATGCCCGTCTTCTCAGTGATATTGTACGGCGGCTTCCTGGTGAAACCGTTACTTTGACATCTGACGAAAAAAATATTGCTTCTATTTGTAGTGATGCCAGCGAATTTTCTATTATAGGGATTCCAGCGGAAGAATTTCCGGAATTTCCGTCAGTTTCCGAAACAGATTCTGTAGAGATCTCTCAGCCGATGCTGAAAAGTATGATTCGGCAAACTTTATTTGCAGTAGCGGCGGATGATTCTAAGCCGGTCCATACCGGAAGCCTTTTTGAACTTTCTCCCGGACAGCTTCGGGTTGTCTCTGTGGATGGATATCGTTTGGCTATGCGGACGGAACCTGTTCAATCCGAACAGTCCTTGCGTTTTGTTATCCCGGGAAAAGCTTTGTCTGAAGTGCTTAAACTTCTGGGTGATGAAGAGGAAAACTTATCTATATTGATCGGAAGACGCCATGCTATTTTCAAAATCGGAAAATACACCTTAATTACCAGCTTACTGGAAGGAGAATTTCTGGATTATAAGGCAGCGATTCCCGCGGGAGAAAAAACAATTGTTACTGTAAAAACCGCAGCTTTTACTAGCAGCGTGGAACGCGTTTCTCTTTTGATTACTGATCGGCTGAAAAGCCCGGTTCGCTGTATTTTGGAAGAAAACGAAATCAAATTGTTCTGTTCTACGCCTATGGGACGCGCCAATGATCATCTTTCCTGCTCATTAACTGGGGAAAATGTAGAGATTGGTTTTAATAATCGTTATCTTTTGGATGCTCTTCGGAATTCCGAAGGAGATGAAGTGCGTTTGGTACTCAATGGCGCTCTTTCTCCAATGAAGGTACTTCCAAAAGAGGGAGATAGTTTTCTGTTTTTGGTGCTGCCGGTGCGGCTGAAGTCAGAGGAATTTTAATTATACAGAAAGTATAAAACTTTAATTATACATTTTGTATAATTAAAGTACGAAATTCCATACTACAGAAAGAAGAGGACAACAATATGGAGGAAATCATCACCATCGATACAGAGTTTATCCGCTTAGATGCGCTGTTGAAGTTGGCGGGTGCTTTTGACACTGGCGGACAGGCAAAACTCTCCATTCAAAATGGAGAAGTTCTGGTCAACGGGGAGACCTGCACCATGCGGGGGAAGAAAATGCGGGAAGGCGACACTGCCCAGTTTGCGGGGGTCACCTATCGGGTGGCTGTCCGGTGAGAATCTGGGAACTGGAATTTGAAAATTACCGAAACCTTTATCCCGGCTGTTTGCGGCCAGAAGAAGGCGTCAATGTAATATGGGGGAGCAATGCGCAGGGGAAAACGAATCTGCTAGAAGCGATTTGGCTTTTTACCGGCGGACATTCCTTTCGTGGTTCCCGGGATGCAGATTTGGTGCGTCTGGGAGAAGAAGCAGGATGTGCCTGCCTTTCCCTTTCGTTTTCTGGAGGCGGCCGGCAGCAAAAGGCAGAAATAAAGATCCAAAATGGACGGCGGGCCGCTACCCTTAACGGCATTGGAAAAAAGACGGCCTCTTCCCTAGTGGGGGCGTTTTGTGCGGTAGTATTTTCTCCGGAACACCTTTCTCTGGTAAAAGACGGTCCGTCGGAGCGTCGGGCGTTTCTGGATAGTGCTATCTGCCAGATTCGACCTTCTTACGCGGGGCTTCTCAACCATTACAGCCGCGCTCTCCAGCAGAGAAATTCCTTGTTGAAGGATATCCCCCGGCATCGAGAGCTGCTGGACACTTTGGAGATCTGGGATGAGCGGCTAGCTGGTTTTGGCGCTGCGGTGATGGAGGAACGGGCTCGGTACGTGGAAAAGCTGCGGCCAGAGGCCGCAGAGATCTATCTGGGGATTTCCCGGCAAAAGGAGAATTTGGATCTTTCTTACCAGATGACAGCTGCGCCACAGGAGGCAAAGCCAGGAGAGTACCGGCAGGCGATTTTGGAGACGCTGCGCCGTAGCCGCAGGGAAGATCTTGGTGCTGGATTTACCACCTCTGGGCCTCATCGGGATGACTTGATGCTGACCATCAATGGCGCGGCGGCTCGGGTGTTTGGTTCCCAAGGGCAGCAGCGTTCGGTGGTGTTGGCTTTGAAGCTGGCAGAAGCGTCTGTATTGGAAGAAATCATCGGGGAACCTCCGGTAGTACTGCTGGATGATGTGATGAGTGAGCTGGATACTGGGCGGCAGGAATATCTGCTGAACCATTTGCAGGGGCGGCAGATCTTTATTACCTGCTGCGATCCGGGAAATGTGCGGCTGCTAGAGCAGGGCGGCATCTTCCGGGTACAGGAAGGAATGTTGTTGGAAGGGGCAGGCGCCTCGGTATAAAGAAAGGGGTAACCATGTATCTTCACTTGGGACAAGATACGGTGATCAAAATGGATGAGATCATCGGGATATTTGACCTGGAGACTTCCACGATCTCCAAAATTTCCAGGGCTTATCTGGCACAGGCGGAAAAGCAGGGACGGACCGTTAATGTCTCTTTGGAGCTGCCTAAATCTTTTGTGGTGTGCCAAAAGGAGACTGGAGAGGTAACGGTATATATCTCTCAAATTTCCACTAGTACTTTGCGTAAGCGCACAGGGTTTGTGGAGGGATTGTCAAACCTGTAATGCGGAAACTAACCCTATGGATGTAGGAGGTTTTGTAAAATGAAGCAGCTAGGAAGGACCGTTTGCCCCTATTGCGGGAAGAAAGTTAATTTTGTCATTACCTGGGGGCTGCGCCGCCGGGGAGAGTACAGCTGTCCTCGATGCCATGGAATTTCCAATGTGTTTTTAACAGGAACTGCCATTGCAGCAGCTTTTCTTGCCATTGCGTCCAGTTTGTTGTTGGTGCTGTTTTTTATCTTTTTGTTGCAAGAGGCGGTATGGTGGTCTGTTCCGGTAGTGTTGGCGCCATATGTGATTTTTTATCTTATCAGCCTGTTTTGCGTGCGGCTGAAAAAACCAGTGTTCCGGCGTCCTGCGGAAAACTCTCGTGCTGGAAACAGGGCGGAATATACCGGGGAACAGTGGAACAATTCGGAACCAATAGACAAAGAACATCTGGGGGATACTCGGATATTATAAACAGAGTGTGCTTTTGCAACGGCTAGTAAAGAAAACAGGACGGGAACGCAAATAAAAGGGAGGGAATCTCTGGATTTTATTTGTGCTTTCCCGTTTTTTGTGCTATAATGAGAACAGTATGAAATAAGATGAGAAGATAGTTCGATCCTCTGCGATCTTTCTATGGCGGAGGATCGTTCTTATTCTTAAAAACAGGCCTTTCTTACAGGAAGGCCATTTGTTTCCGCTTTGTGCGGGAGTGATCAATGGAGGGTTATACTTGGACTTCAGTGATATGACGCAAACCAACCAGAATTACGACGAAAGCCAGATACAGGTATTGGAAGGCCTGGAAGCGGTCCGGAAACGGCCCGGTATGTACATTGGGTCTACCGGTCCCCGCGGCCTGCACCATCTGGTGTATGAGATCGTGGATAACGCCATCGATGAAGCGCTGGCAGGGTACTGCGACAAGATCGATGTAGAGATCCTGCCGGGAAATGTCATCTCTGTTTCCGATAATGGCCGTGGTATCCCGGTAGGTATCCAGCAGCAGACGGGATTACCGGCGGTAACGGTGGTGTATACCATCCTCCATGCCGGCGGTAAATTCGGCGGAGGCGGCTATAAAGTTTCCGGCGGCCTTCACGGTGTGGGTGCTTCTGTAGTAAACGCCCTGTCTGTATGGCTGGAAGTAGAGGTGTATACCGGAGGCCATAAATATTTCCAGCGGTTTGAGCGGGGCAATCAAGTAGACGATTTGCAGGATCTGGGCCCTTGTGAGGACCCCTCCCGTACCGGTACCACGGTACGTTTTTTGGCCGATCCTGAGATCTTTAAGGAGACCACGGAATATGACTTTGCAACCCTGCAGACTCGTTTGAGAGAACAGGCGTTTCTGAATGCGGGTGTGCATATTGAGTTGGCCGATATGCGGGGCGAAGAGCGGATACAGGATAATTTCTGCTATCAGGGCGGCGTCTCCAGCTTTGTAGAGTACATCAACAAGAAAAAGGCTGTGGAAGTCATCCACCCGGATGTGATGCATTTTAGCGCGGTTGCTGCGGACGATTCCGCAACAGTGGAAGTGGCTATGCAGTATAACGACAGCTATAATGAGCTGTTGCTTTCCTTTGCCAATAACATCCATACCACCGATGGCGGTACCCATGAGGACGGCTTTAAACGTGCGCTGACTCGTGTGATGAATGATTATGCCCGGAAATATAATATTCTCAAGGAAAACGATAAAAACCTTACCGGCGACGACGTGCGGGAAGGTTTGACGGCTATTATCAGCGTAAAGCTGAAAGAGGCCCAGTTTGAGGGCCAGACTAAGGCCAAACTGGGCAACGTGGAGATCCTCTCTCTGGTGAGCAACCTGATCTCCGATAAATTCGCCACCTATCTGGAAGAAAACCCCGCTACTGCTCGGGCTATTTTTGATAAATCTCTGGCAGCTTCCCGTGCAAGAGAAGCCGCTAGAAAAGCCCGGGAAATGGTGCGCCGCAAATCCGCTCTGGAAAATGCGGCCCTGCCTGGAAAGCTGGCAGATTGCCAGTCCCGGAACCCGGACGAAACCGAGATCTATATCGTGGAGGGCGATTCCGCAGGAGGTTCCGCCAAAGGCGGACGTGACCGGAAATTCCAGGCTATACTCCCTCTGTGGGGCAAGATGCTCAACGTGGAAAAGGCGCGTCTGGATAAGGTGTACGGCAATGAAAAGCTCATGCCTGTGGTAACCGCTCTTGGCTGTGGCCTAGGAGAGGAATTCGATATCTCCAAGCTGCGCTATGGCAAGATCATCATTATGGCGGATGCTGATGTGGACGGTTCCCATATCCGCACCCTGCTGCTGACCTTCTTCTTCCGGTTTATGCGGCCTTTGGTGGAGCAGGGACATATCTATCTTGCCCAGCCTCCCCTGTTCCGCATTACCAAGGGTAAGAAGCACCGCTATGCGTATTCCGACGAGCAGCGGGACGCCATTATGGCAGAATTGGGAAGCGGATACGAGATCCAGCGTTATAAGGGCCTTGGTGAAATGGATTCCGAGCAGCTTTGGGAGACTACCATGGACCCGGAGCGCCGTACCATGCGCCGGGTAGAGGTGGAGGACGCCGCTACTGCCGACGAGATCTTTACGGTGCTTATGGGAGATAAGGTGGAGCCCCGTCGGGAATTTATTGAACAGAATGCCCGGTATGTGAAAAATTTGGATATCTAAGAGTATGGATGCCTTTCCCAAAAGAGTTTCAGGGCAGCGACTATTTGAAATCAAAAGGAGGAAAAGCACCCGGTTTATTACACACGGGTGTGGTTAATACAAAATGGACCTTGACCAGGATTTGGAGCGAATAAACCCCCAGCAAGAAAGTGTAGACGAAGAAATTGAGGATGGCTGGGATGGTTCGGAGGCGGAACTGGTAGCGGATGACGATGCTGCCGTTTACGAAGACCCCCAGACAGGAATCCGTTTTAATTTTACTCTTCGTTGGAGAGAGATTTACCATTGCCTGAAGAGCACGGGATACATCAAAACTACCGGCACAAGAGCCGTAGTAGAGACCGTACTGCTGGCGGTGGCCGCCTGTGTATTTGCGGGCGCATGGTTTTCCCAGCATTCGGTAGATTCTCTGGTTTTTGCCTGTATTTGCGTATTGCTGATCGCCGTTGTCTGGATCGTGCCAGAAGTAGGGCTTCGCAGGCAATCGCGGAGATTGGCTTCCGGCGAGGAGATCGCTATGGAGATCTATCCCGATGCAGTAGTCATTACCCGAGGGGAGAAGGAGACGGAATTTCCATTGGATGGAGAATCTACCTTCAGCGCCCAGTATGGAAATATTATCGTTTTATTCCACAAAGGGAAAATGGCGATTCTTCCTATCCGCAGTGTAGAACCGGGGGTGCTTCCCGAAGTGCAGGCTATGCTATTGGCCGGTACCAAGCCGCGGGATTGATAGGAATAACAATCGGTTAAACTGGGAATATCATGTGGTGAATCGCTTTATAATACCTGATGCACTAATGATTTTAAGCGGCAACGGAGACCGATCCCTATGGAGCAAAACAAGAAATATACATTGGAAAGTTATTTGGTTACCTGGCAGGATTATGCCGATTTCCAGGTGGCATTGCGCCGTATGAAAACACGCAGGATGGAAGTTATGGGATTTCGCCTGCTGGGGATGGCGTTGATTTTTCTATCCCTGTTGGCAAGGGTATATTTTATTTACCGCAATTCCTATAATTCCACTGTGCTTTTTCTGCTGCTCTGTCTTGGGGTGGGCATTTGTCTGTATTATGATTATGGGATGCCATATTTGGTGCGCCGGAAGGCTTGCAAGTATTTTAACCGCAAATTCAAAAAAATGGTGGCTAATGCGGCGGAAATCGATGACTCGGGGATTCGTTTTATTTCCGAAATGGGGAATACCCGGATGGATTATCAGCAGCTGCAGAGGGCCTATGAAGATAAAAGAGTGATACTATTGGAGGAAAACGATGAAATTCGTTTCCTGCCCAAAAGAGTATTGACGATGGATGAATATCAGGGAGTCCGCCAGTTCCTGAAGCGGGCTTTACGAGAAAAATATGTGCAGGAAGGTGTCTGCTAAATGGATGAAAAACAAGAGCTGCAGGAGCAGCAGGAACAGGAAAACAATAGAATCATTCCAGTAAATCTGGAAAAAGAAATGAGAGATTCCTTCCTGGATTATTCCATGTCGGTGATTATCTCCCGGGCACTGCCCGATGTGCGGGATGGCCTCAAGCCGGTACACAGACGAATTCTCTACACTATGTATGAGAACACCCTGTGGCCAGAAAAGCCTTACCGTAAATGCGCCGATACCGTGGGCAGCGTGCTGGGACGGTATCATCCCCATGGCGATGCTTCTGTATATGACGCATTGGTGCGTTTGGCACAGGATTTCTCCATGCGGTATATGCTGGTGGACGGCCATGGAAACTTCGGTTCTGTAGACGGAGACCCGCCTGCTGCTTATCGTTATACCGAGGCCCGTATGTGCAAGCTGTCAGTGGATATGCTGGCAGACATCGATAAAGATACGGTGGATTTCGGTCCCAACTATGACGACCGTCTAAAGGAGCCCCAGGTGCTCCCCAGCCATTTCCCCAACCTGTTGGTCAATGGCTCCACCGGTATTGCGGTGGGTATGGCCACCAATATCCCGCCCCACAACATGGGCGAGGTCATCGATGGTATGTGCTGTCTCATCGATAACCCTGACGCCACACTGGACGAGGTGATGGAGTACATCAAGGGGCCAGATTTCCCCACTGGCGCCATTATTATGGGCCGCAGCGGTATTCGGGCTGCTTATGGTACCGGCCGCGGCCGTATTACTGTGCGCGCTCGCGCAGAGATCGAAGAGGAAAAGAACGGCCGGTTTAAGATCGTAGTCTCTGAGATTCCCTATCAGGTAAATAAGGCACGGCTTATTGAGAGCATTGCCGATTTGGTGAAGGAAAAACGAATTGAGGGAATCTCCAATGTAGAGGACCACTCTGACCGGGAAGGCATGCACATTGTCATCGACGTGAAGCGGGACGCTTCCCCCCAGATCGTGCTGAACCAGCTGTATTCCTATACCCAGATGCAGACTACCTTCGGCGTCATTATGCTGGCTATTGTAGACGGCCAGCCCCGCACCCTGACCCTGATCCAGATGCTGAAGGAATATATCCGCTTCCAAGAAGAAGTGGTTACCCGCCGTACCCGGTATGAACTGCGCAAGGCTCAGGAGCGGGAACATATTCTGGAAGGCCTGAAAATTGCAGTGGATTTCATCGACGAGGTGATTTCCATTATCCGCACTTCTCCCGATCAGCCTACAGCCAAAACCCGCCTGTGCGAGCGTTTTGGTCTGGATGATATCCAAGCCCAGGCTATTGTGCAGATGCGTCTTGGACAGCTGACCGGTTTGGAACGGCAGAAGATCGAGGACGAGTTAGCGGCTCTGAAAGTTAAAATTGCCGATTATCTGGATATTCTGGCACATGAAGAGCGTATCCTTGCTATTGTGAAGGAAGAAGCTCTCACCATGAAGAAGAAATATGCCGATGAGCGCCGTACTGAAATTGCGGCTGTCAGCGGCGAGGTGGATATTGAAGACCTGATTCCCGATGAAGAGTGTGTACTCACTCTCACAGAGGCAGGCTATATCAAGCGCCAAAAGATGGATACCTACCACACCCAGCGCCGCGGCGGCCGCGGTATCAGCGGTATGACCCGCAAGGAAGAGGATGTAGCGACGGAGATGTTCGTGCTCAACAGCCACGACTATGTCATGTTCTTTACCAATCTGGGACGCGTGTACCGTTTGAAGGCATACGAGGTGCCGGAGGGCTCCCGTACCAGTAAGGGCATGAATATTGCCAACCTGCTGCCTCTCTGCCAGGACGAAAAGGTAAATTCCATGATTCGCGTTACGGATATGGAAGAAGAAAAATATCTGGTGATGGTCACCCGCAATGGTATTATCAAGCGTACCAGCCTAAGTGCGTTCAACACTGCTAGAAAGGGCGGCGTGATTGCCATTGATTTGGACGAAGAGGATGCTTTAAGCTGGGTGCGTCTGACCAATGGGGATGACGAACTGCTAGTGGCTACCCGTAAGGGTATGGCGATCCGGTTCTTGGAAACAGATGTCCGGGCAATGGGTCGTACCGCTCGTGGTGTGAAAGCAATTACCCTGAATGAAGGCGACTGTGTGGTGGGTATGTCTATCCTGCGAGAAGGCGGACTGGTGCTGACTGTATCAGAGACCGGAAACGGCAGACTGTCCCCCATCTCCGATTATCGTCTCCAGAGCCGTGGCGGCAAAGGATTGCTCAACTATTATGTGGATAAATACGGCGATGTGGCTGCCATCAAGGTGGTAGATCTGGATGACGATATCATCCTTATTTCCTCTGACGGCATCATCATACGCATTAAAGCGGATTCCATCCGTATCTGTGCACGTCCCAGCAAGGGCGTACGGGTCATGAAGGTTAGTGGCGAAGGCAATAAGGTAGTTACCCTTGCCCGCGCTCCTCATGAAGAAGATAATACGGAAGAGGAAGAAGATTTGGAAGAATCTCCTGAAGAAAATGCCGAGGAAGAACCTTCCCAGGAATAATGGATTGGGAGATGTATTTCATTGAATTTGGCAAAAAAGCGCATAGCAATGGCTGGAGCGGCAGTAATGGCTGTGTGTATCAGCTTGGTATTTGTACGGATGGTCGGAGGCCTTGAGGAGCAAAAAATCACCCCTACGCCTGTACCAACCCCGGTGGTGCAAACCACATCGGCGCCTACGACCTCTCCTAAAGCCAGCAGTACTCCCACCGTTACGCCTACGGCTACTCCCCTTCCCCCTACTCCGACTCCCAGTTTGGCCCCTACTGCTACGCCAGAGCCGGTATATGAGCCGGAGACAGATCCTGAAATTTTGGATTTGTATGAGCAGAATGCCCAGAACCGAAAGGAAATAGAATCTCAGAAAAAGCCTGCTGAGACCATCACCGAAGAGGATCGGGAGGAAGCAGAAAAACCGAAACCCACTCCAAAACCGGACAATCCCTCTAAACCAACCCCAACGCCTCAAAAGACCGTGTGGATCTCTGATGTGCCATTTATTGACCAGCGGCAGAAATATCCCACTGGTTGTGAAAGCGTCAGCGCTGTGATGGCGTGCCAGTATGCCGGCATTTCCATCACCCCGGATGCGTTTATAGACAAGTATCTTCCACGTGCCTCTTTTACTTACAAGGACGGCAAACGGATGGGATATCATCCCAATGACTGCTTTATGGGAAATCCCTATACTCAAAATGGGTTTGGTTGTTACGCTTCCTGTATTGAGAAGGCGATCAATAAATTTTTGCCTAGTGGATATACCATGACCAATACCACAGGAAGCAGTGTATCCTCCCTTTGCAAAAATTATATAGACAAGGGAATCCCGGTGGTGTTCTGGGCAACCATGTATATGGTGGCTTCTGGAAAGGGCGCTACCTGGATATTAAAGGACAGCGGGGAAACTTTCCAATGGCTTTCCAGCGAGCATTGTCTGGTGCTCACCGGATATAACAGCCAATACTATTTCTTTAATGACCCGCTGCAGGGAAAGGTAAAATATAAAAAATCCTTGGTAGAGACCCGCTATAAGCAAATGGGAAGTCAGTCCTTGGTCATCTATCAGGACTCTCAGACAAATCCTACCCCAGCTCCTACACCTACTCCCACACCGGTTCCTACCCCCAGTCCTTCTCCGGAGCCGACTCCCAGTTCTGTCCCTGAAGAGACACCAGTGGCTACCGTGCCGCCGGAGAGCAGCGAAATCTCCTCTGAAATGGAATGAATATGTTTTATTAAGATAAAACATATTTTGCGAAATAAAAAAGCACTGGCAGACATTGAATTGTCTGCCAGTGCTTTTTGGTTATTTATTAGTCTTCAGAAGAACTATCTTCTTCCGGTTGATAGACAAAAGAAAAATCTGGGTCAATCTGGAAAAGCTGGCTATAAAGGGTGGCAGCCCGGGCCCGATAATAGGCCATAATCTGGGAAGCAATTTCTAATTGTCTAGCAGAGCCATCCCCTTCTACCCCATCCTGAATGGCCTGGATATTGGAGTCTGTCTCATTGATCCAGGTTTCCTGCTGGGAACGGATATCTTCTTTGGCGTCTCCGGAGGTTTTTTCCATCAAAGTGCGATAAGCAGCGTCTACTTCATCCTTCCAAAGTTCCAGATATTTATTGATGATACCAATCATTTTTCCGGTGGAAGTAGCGTCCTCCAGTTCTGCGGTATAGGCAGCGTCCAGAGGATTTTCCGAAAAGATTAAGGCAAAGTCCGGGTCATCAGCACTGATATCGGGCAAAATATCCGAATGTCCAGAAGAAGTATCTTCCATAGAATTTCCGGAGCTTTCCTGGCTGCTTTCTTGGGAACTCTCTTCTGCTCCGGCACTGCTCTCAGGTGTTGTGCTGCTCTCTGTGTCTGTGGAGCTCTCAGAGGATGTAGACGAGGAACTGGAAGTACTGGAAGAGGAATCTCCTCCCAGCAAGGAGCATCCTGCCAGCAGAGAAACGCAAAGGGCTCCAGCACACAGGATGGCTATGATTTTTTGAAGCTTTTTGTTCATATACAATATCCTTTCCTTTCACAAACAGAGGAATTTTCCGAATTTTGGTTGACATATATCATACCATAAGTGAGGAAAGGATACAACTACAGAAAAGTAAAAGGATTGATACGGTTTTGTTATCAGCACCGCAATTCTGCCCCTGCCAGCAGTCCTTCTACCATCAGAGGAAACAGGCAGCTTTCTATGGCGGTAAGCTGGGAATAGGGAAGCGGATTTTTTCCTTTTCCCGCTTCAATGGTAAACGCAGGCCGGTGAAAATAATCGATAAACCAGTCTTTAAATCCTCCCAGAGAAGCTAACGCTTCTGGTTCTGCCATACAGTATCCAGAGGCTTTGGCCATTTTTTTAGCGATTTCCCGGGAAATATCCGGGGTGTGCTCTCCATATTTCCAGTAGATTTCCTGTCCCTGGGTGTGAAAGGCGGCAGCTAGGGTAAACGGAACTTGGCGGCAAAGGGCAGCAATAGAGGCACTCTCTGGTTCACTTTCGGGAAAATGTCCGCCGTATCGTGTGGGGCCTGGACCAGTGATTCCCGCGTTTTGTTCCATTTCCCGCAGTACATGCCAACCGGCGTCAAAATTGTGGTTTAGGTCAACCCCTCTGGCGTTAGCTTGCCAACAGTGGGATTTTCCGGCGGAAACAGAGGCGTATTTTCCAGCGGAAGATTCTCCATGTAGGGAGATTTCTACTCCATCAGGATTGACCATAGGGATACAGTAGAAGGTGATTTTTCGCAATAGAGGGCGCACCGGCGTGCCATATACCGTCAGTCCGCTTTCTTCTCCCTGACACAGTCTGCGGCAGAAATGGTACAGCATGGCGGCCGTAATCCATTCTAGACCATGAAATGCACCAGCATACAGAATCGGGATTTCTCCATATCCAATAGTCAGCATATGAAGGGAACGTCCGCAAAGGCTAGTTCCGGCAGAGGAAAGACGGCAGCATTCGTATCGGGTGGAAAGGGCTTCTGCATCCCGGGTGAGGGTTTGATAGTCGTACAAGGGGATTCCTCCTTCAGGCGTTTCTTACAGCTTATGAGCCCAAAAGAAAGAATATGACTATGTAAAGACATTTGCTAAATTTTATGCTAGATTAAAGCTCCCAGATTCAATACGATTTTCTTCTGTTTTTCAGCCAGTTCTTTAAATTTTACAGCACCTCCTGTAGCATATTTAACGTAAGTTATAACATAATCAGATTGCTTTATCATCCATTGATTACGTTTAACTATAGCATATTTCCGGGGAGTATTTTCAAGTTCTTCTGGATAAATGGTATCAGAGTAATCTAGATCTGCAGAATTATTTTTGGGATTTGGCATGTAAGCAAGAACAATCGTATATTTTATATGGGGATAACTTGATTTTAAAATTTTTAAAGTGTTTTTTACCATAAAATCAAAATTTCCGTTGTTGCCTACATAGAATAAATCTACATTTTTGTTTTGTATTAAATCAATTATAACTGTACGTAGAACAGGTAGTATATTTTGAGGAGTATCTTTATGTCCAAAAAAGGTACAAATCATAAAATCACCACAATTATATAAATTAGTATACTTAAATCAAGTATACTAAGAACATGATATCACAAAGTAATCTTAAAATATACTTATTTTAAGATTTTGTGGTGATAGCATGAGAAATAAAAAGAATAAGCATTTGGGGATTGAAATAGACCCAGAATTGCACTATAAATTACACTATATTGCAAAGTATGAAGGTCGTTCTGCCAATGGGCAAATTTTGTATCTTCTCCGTCAGTGCATCCGTGATTTTGAAGAGAAAAACGGCAAGATCGAAGTGGATATCGAGCCAAAATAGAGAAATGTTTTCTTATACAGTAACAGCCGTGCAGTGGACGCATAGTCTTACTGCACGGCTGTTGTCATTTGCCGGATAATGGTTTTATTGTGCTTTGGGCTGTCCTTTCATGGTCAGGGAAATTCTCCCCTTTTTACTGTCTACGGATAGTACCCATACAGTGACGATGTCCCCTACCTTGAGCACCTCGCCGGGATGTTTGATAAACTTATTGCAGATCTGGGAGATATGCACCAGCCCGTCCTGATGAACGCCGATGTCTACAAAGGCTCCGAAGTCGATGACATTCCGCACGGTACCTTTCAGCTCCATACCCGGCTTTAAGTCTTCCATTTTCATCACATCTGTACGGAGCATGGGAGCGGGCAGCTCGTCACGAGGATCTCGTCCGGGCTGGAGCAGTTCCTTTACAATATCCCGCAAGGTGGGTTCACCAATCCCCAGCTTTTCTGCTGTGGCAGGAAATCCCATGGCCTCTACCTTTTCCCGCAGGCCGGAAAATTCCGCCTTTCCTTTTACGCTATAGCCTGCCATTTCGAGTAAGGCTTTTGCTGCGTCGTAGGATTCCGGGTGTACAGCGGTATGATCCAGCACATTGGCGCTTTCACTCACCCGCAAAAAGCCTGCGCACTGCTCAAAGGCTTTTGGTCCCAGTTTGGGTACCTTTTTCAGCTCTGCCCGAGAGTGAAACGCACCGTTTTCCTCTCGATAGGTAACAATGTTTTTGGAAACCGCCGCAGAAAGCCCTGCTACTTTCTCCAAAAGGGACGGAGAAGCAGTATTTAGGTCTACCCCTACACTGTTAACACAATCCTCTACGACACCGCCCAGAGCCTCTGTGAGACGCTTCTGTGGCATATCATGCTGGTATTGTCCCACTCCAATGGCCTTGGGATCGATTTTGACCAGCTCTGCCAGAGGGTCTTGCAACCTCCGGGCAATGGAAACAGCACTGCGCAGGGTCAGGTCAAACTGTGGGAACTCCTGTGCTGCCAGTTTGGAAGCGGAATACACCGAAGCGCCCGCTTCGCTGACCACC
The DNA here is from genome assembly GCA_944384915.1 of uncultured Clostridia bacterium. Lineage (GTDB taxonomy): Bacteria > Bacillota > Clostridia > Oscillospirales > Acutalibacteraceae > Heritagella_A. The sequence continues at coordinate 27,996 of CALWVH010000098.1, forward strand.
ATATACGATACCTTGCGGCCTTTGAGAGAGGAGATGAGCTCGGCGGTAAAGATCTCCGTTTCCTTGGAGGCGGTTCCATTACCGATAGCGATGATCTCCGCGTTATGCTTTTCAATGAGTCGGGTCAAAAACTCTTTCGCCTGCTCTTTTTGGTTTGGAGAATGGGTGATATAGATTACACCGGTATCCAATACCCGGCCGGTAGCGTCTACTACGGCCACTTTGCAGCCAGTACGATAGCCGGGGTCCAGACCGATAGCAGTTTTTCCCTTTACCGGAGGCTGCATCAGCAGCTGCCGCAGGTTCACAGCAAATACCTTAATGGCGGCTTCGTCTGCGTCCTCGGTTAGAGAGGAGCGGAGCTCCCGTTCAATGGCTGGGAAAATCAACCGAGAATAGGCGTCCTGTGCTGCTTCCCGTACGGTTTCACTGCAAGGAGAGCCTTCCTTGACGGCGGTGCTCTCTACAATCCGCACTCCACGGTCGTCCTCCAACTGGATGGATACTTTTAAAAAGCCTTCGCGTTCACCTCGATCAATGGCCAGCACCCGGTGGCCCGCCAGTGCTTTAATGGGCTGGCTGAAATCGTAGTACGGCTCGTAGACGGATTCCTCGTCCTTTTTGGCGGCTTTGGAAACCAGCAGGCCGTTAGCCTGTGTCACCACCCGCAAGCGGCGGCGGATAGAAGCATCGTCGGATAGCTGTTCTGCAATGATATCCCGAGCGCCTGCCAGAGCATCTTCCGCAGTTTCCACGCTTTTTTCCGGGTTAATATAAGCCGCTGCCAACTCCAACGGATCTGGGCAGTTTCGGCTCTGCTCCAAAATAGTTTTGGCCAAGGGTTCCAGCCCCTTTTCCTTTGCCACGGAAGCACGGGTTTTGCGCTTGGGTCGGTAGGGGCGATAAATATCATCAATTTCCGAGAGGGTGGCAGCCTTGTCCAATGCGGCGCTGATTTCAGGGGTCAGTGCGTCCAAACCGGCGATGAGGGTACGCACCTCTTCCCGACGTTTTTCCAGATTCCGCAGGGCTTCCAGTTTTTCCGAAAGGGCGCGGATAGTCTGGTCGTCCAGAGAACCGTGGGCCTCCTTACGGTACCGGGCGATAAAGGGGATGGTGTTGCCCTCATCGAGAAGCTGGGTGACCTTTTCCACCTGCCAGTTTTGCAGGTTAAATTGAGAAGCCAAAACAGGCGTAAAATCCATAAATAACATCCTTTCCAAAATTCAGTACGCAGGGAGAAAGCTAAAAAATTTACAGAAGCTGCCCCGCAATATAAAATTTTTCGCCCGCCTTTTATAAAAGGCGGCAAGAGGACTGATAAGAAGAAATCTTACAAAATGAAAACAGCCCAAAGTCTGGGAGCGCACACATAGATGCTCTTTTGCTTTTATCCCCCAATCATCTTTACCGCCCACTCCACTACTGTGCAGACACCGACAATCACCGGCTGATGGACGATATACAAGATTAGAGCATGACGTCCCATCCAAGCAAGGGGCGGAATACGGGAAGGGTACATCCATCGGGGAAATTTTCCCTGCGCTGCCCAGCGCCCCACAAAAGTTCCCGCTGAAAAGACAAACGCCCAAGGCAGTAACGGGAAATAATCCGAAGAGAAAAATTCCGCATTGTGAAACCCAAAAGGCGACAGCCAGTTGGTCTGATACAGCATGTCCGGCAAAGAGATTCCAAAAGCAAAAATCCCGGAGGAAATCTGCATGGTGCAAAGGTACAATACAATACTTATCCCAAGACCCAACCAAAGGTTTAGTTTTTCCTGTAATGGACGAAGCAGCCCAAAGAGGATCATACAAATAGAGAGAAAATGAAGGATACCGAATACGATAATTTGGGATGGTACGGCCAGCCAAGTGACAAGACTCACTGCTAATGCAATGCCCAGAAGTTTCACACCCCGAAGCAAGTTAGAATGGGAAAGGTTGGAGGAAATACCCGAAATCAAGATAAATAACCCGGCAAAAAAAGGCTCTGCCGGCATAAAAAATCGCAGCAGCGCCATGCCCCAATGTAGTTCAAATAAAATTGCCAGAGAATAAAACCCATGATAAAAAATCATACATAGGACTGCAAAGCCCCGGATTTCATCTAACAGATGGATTCTTTGTCGGGGAGAAGTTGTCATGTTTTCCAAAAAAGCACCTGCTTTCCTTTCCGCCCTTCTTCTCATGCGGAAAATGTGGTATACTGAGCAGAGCGGAAAATGATGTGCAAATTCCGCTGGAATCTCATTATACCACGGTGCAGGACGGCTTTCAACGCGGCTTTTGCGGTCTTGCCTGAACTTGATAGAAAATGGTTTGGAGTGTGAATCCTTTTATGAAGCCTTATGATCTTCTTTTATTCGATCTGGACGGTACCCTTACACAGTCTGATCCGGGAATCATCCGGTGTGTTCGGGATACCCTTATAAAATTAGGATACCCAGTGCCAGAAGGAGATGTTCTGCGGAAATTTATCGGACCTCCCCTTACCTTCAGCCTGCGGGAATATTGCGGTATTACCGGAGAGCCGGCCATGCATTTTGTGGACGAATACCGGATTATTTATAACAAAGACGGCGTATATGAAGCCAATGTGTTTGACGGCATCTTCCCTTTGCTGGAAAAGCTGCGTAAAGCCGGGTATCGTTTAGCGGTAGCTACCTCTAAACCCCAAAATGCTGCGGATTTGGTAACCAACTATTTCCAACTCACTCCCTGTTTTGACATGATTTCCGGTTCTTCTGAGGATGAAAAAGGCTCCAAACTGTTGGTGATACAGCGGGCAATAAAGGAGATGGGATCTTCTCCCCGCCGTACCCTGATGATTGGCGACACCCGGTTTGATGCAGAAGGGGCAAAGTTGGCTGGTACTGATTTTCTGGGGGCGCTGTACGGCTATGGTACCCGAGAAGAAATGGAAGCTTTTATTCCCGGTTGTCCGTTTGTTTGTTCTCCTGAAGAAGTGGGAACATGGATTTTGGAGGAATAACCCTGCGCTGGTTGCAGTTTTATAAAAAAGAACGTATAATATTCATCAGAAAACAAGGGGATTTTCCCATTATTACGAAAGGTCGGTTATAGGAATATGAAATTAGGAATCGTCGGTCTGCCCAACGTGGGCAAGAGTACCCTTTTTAATGCCATCACCAATGCAGGAGCACAATCTGCTAACTATCCCTTTTGCACCATTGAGCCTAACGTAGGTGTGGTGGCAGTGCCGGACAAACGTCTGGACAAGCTGGCAGAAATGTATGAGCCGGAAAAATATACTCCTGCTACCATTGAGTTCGTAGATATTGCCGGCCTGGTAAAAGGCGCTTCCAAAGGCGAGGGTTTGGGAAATAAATTCCTGTCCAACATCCGTGAGGTGGATGCGATTGTCCATGTAGTGCGCTGCTTTGTCAATGATGATATTATCCATGTAGAGGGTAGTATTGATCCGGCTCGGGATATTGAGACCATCAATCTGGAACTGATCCTCTCTGATATGGAAGTACTTGACCGCCGTATTGATAAAACCCGGAAGATGCTTAAAGCAGACAAAAAGTATCAGGAAGAGCTGGACTTTTTCCTGCGGGTACGGGAAGCTCTTGACGCGGGAAAATCTGCCCGTTCAGTAGAGTGCAACGAAGAGGAAAAGGAGCTGTTGGCTACCGTTTCCTTGCTTACCAATAAACCCATTATTTATGCTGCCAATATGAGTGAGGATGACTTTAAAAACGGCGTGGAGAATAACCCCGGCTATCAGGCAGTTAAGAAGATCGCGGATGAAGAGCATGCTGCCGTGCTGCCCATCTGTGCTGAGATCGAAGCAGAGATCTCCGGCATGGACTGGGAAGAAAAGCAGCTGTTCCTTTCCGATATGGGGCTGGAGGAATCCGGTCTGGATCGCCTTATCAATGCTTGCTACTCCCTGTTGGGCCTGATTTCTTATTTGACTGCTGGCAAACCGGAAGTGCGTGCTTGGACGATCACCAAGGGCACCAAGGCACCTCAAGCTGCTGGTAAGATCCATACCGATTTTGAGCGGGGCTTTATCCGTGCGGAAGTGATCGCGTTTGACGACCTGATGGCTTGCGGTTCTATGACTGCCGCTAAAGAAAAGGGCCTGGTCCGCAGCGAGGGAAAAGAGTATGTGATGCAGGATGGAGACATCGTCCTGTTCCGATTTAATGTGTAATCCATAGTAATTGCGGATTTTCTGTAAACTTACTTTGAAATGATTTTGATATCCGTTGTATTTTAAGTTGGCAGACGGTATAATTTTCACTGTAAACGGAAACCGGAATGACCGGTCCGTCTCAATGAAAGGAGCCGTTTTCGGTGTATCAATTTCTACAAAAGCTGCAATACTGGATGATGGGGCGCAATGGTACCGACCAGCTTACGGTTGCCGCGCTGATCGTAGGTCTGATCGTTTCCCTGTTTGCCCAGTTGCTTTTCTGGCCGCTGATTTTTGTTTCCTATTTGCTCTATATCTGGGCTTTGTTTCGGGTGTTTTCCAGGAATTTGGCCGCAAGGCAGAAGGAGAATCAAGCGTTTCTCAAAGTATGGAGACCGATAACACAGTGGTTTTCTTTTCAGCGCACTAAATTTCGGGAAAGAAAGCAGTATAAATACTTTAAGTGTCCCCATTGCGGCCTGAAACTTCGCGCCCCCAGAGGTCGTGGAAAAATACAGGTGACTTGCCAGAGATGTCATGCGCAATTTGTTAAGCGTGTATAAAGAACTTTAGGCCGTTGTCCGTCGTTGCGTTTCGGACGGCGGCCTTTTTGATGGAAAAGCGAAGGATTACAGGATTGAGACTGTTATTTTTTCTTTGGCAATGCTATAATAAAAAAGAATGTAAATGTGGCGGGAGATAAAGTTATAGGAAAGGAGGATGCCGGTATGAAAAGACGAGGATGGACGGCAATAGCGGTGGCTATGCTGCTTGTATGCATGACGCTGCTTTCCGGATGCTCTGCTATCGGGTTGGATTCCAAAGCATTGATGAGCCCGCCGCGGGAAAGCGGGGACCGCGGGAAGGTACAGAGTCTGCTGATTGAGAATGCCGGTGGGGATCTGACTTTCCGGTATCCCCACAAGGGAGAATACCGTTCCGCGATTATTACCAAGGATATTACCGGAGACCGGAAAGATGACGCACTGGCACTGTATGAAGCGTCAGATGGCAGCGGCGGAACCACGGTTTCTTTTATGACGCAGCAGGACGGGGAATGGAGTATTATACGCAGTTTTACCAATCCTGCGGTGCAGGTAGATCGTATCTGTTTTGCAGATCTGGACGATGACGGAATGAAAGAGGTAGTGATCGGCTGGGGAAACTCTACCATGAATGTGTGTACTGCCAGCATATATGATTATACTCAGGATGGTATCTTGGAGATCCCCATGGAATATGGATATGGGGAAATGGCAGTTACCAATTTGATCAATGACACGCAGGATGAGTTGTTTATCGCTACCGTTTCTTCTGAGAATATGGATGCCGTAGGGCAGATCGTTCGTCTTTCCAAGGGGGCATTGCAGATCGTACAGGCCGCCTCCCTGGATTCTACAGTTTTGCAATATTCACAGGTATCGGTGGGGATGATCTCTCAAAATCAAAAGGGGATCATTCTGGATGGTCTGCGGGCAGATAACAGTATGGTGACCCAGGTGATCTACTGGGATGAAGAAAAAGAAACACTGGAGGCTCCTTATTCGGGAAAATCCTCTCAAACTATGAATGTGACCAGCCGCAATGCGGCTAGTGCCTATACTTCTCGGGATATTGACCGGAACAGCATTATTGAATTCCCGATAGTGAATGCCCTTCCAGGAAGCGACATGAATTCCAAAGATCCGGTGACATATCTCATTAACTGGAGCCAATTTGATGTGGAAACCCAGTCTCCTATTCGGGTGATGAGTACCGTAATGAATAGCCGGGATGGCTTTTGGTACCTTTTCCCAGAATCCTGGAGAGGAAAGGTTACCTGCCGAAGTGATGCAGACACCCATTCCACCGTATTTTATGAATGGCTGGAGGATGATGGGACCGGCACCCCTGCGTTAGGGACTGCCCTTTTAAAAATTCAGGTATTTAGTGCGGAAGATTGGAAGACCCAGGGAAAGGGATATACCTCTCTTGTGGAACGGGGCGGCCTGATTTATGGCGTTTTGATCCCTGAGCCGGATCATGAATTGGCGCCTTCCCTGAAAGAAGTAAAGGAAAGTTTTGACTTTTTAAGTACAGAATAAAATCATCTTGAAAGAAAGGGTGAAGGAAGTGAAAAAAATACTGGTAGCGGAAGACGAACAGGCTATCCGCGAATTTGTAGTCATCAATTTAAAGCGTGCCGGATATGATGCTTATGAGGCCTCCAATGGAGAAGAGGCATTGGAAATCTATGAACGTGAAGGCGGAGATTTTGATGTGGCGGTACTGGATATCATGATGCCCGGTAAATATGACGGGTTGGCGGTATGCCGTACCTTGCGTCAAAAAAGCGGCAATATCGGTATCATTATGCTTACGGCACGTACCCAGGAAATGGATAAGGTTTCCGGCCTAATGATGGGAGCCGACGACTATGTGACCAAACCGTTCAGCCCTTCGGAGCTGGTGGCAAGAGTAGACGCCATTTACCGTCGAGTAGCTCTGGCACAGGTACGCACAGAGAATAATTTTAAGGAACAGATCGTTTCCGGGAATTTTACCCTGAATCTTCGTAACCGTTCTCTCACCAAAAATGGAAAACCGATCGAGCTGACTCAGGTGGAATTTCAGATCATGGAGTATTTTTTCTCTAATCCTGGGGTAGCTTTGGATCGTTCCGATATTCTCAAGCACGTATGGGGTGCGAATTATGTGGGAGAAGAAAAGATTGTGGATGTGAATATCCGGCGTCTCCGTATGAAGATTGAAGAAGAGCCCTCCAGTCCCCACTACATTGTCACAGTATGGGGGCTTGGCTATCGATGGGAGCAGAAATAAGCGAAAAAAGGAGGAACAAGGCCATGGCGGTTCGAGGCATTGCCAGAAGATGGATTATTAACAGCCTGACAATCATTATACTGGTATTGGTAGCGCTGGTTGTAGTCTTGTCCGTCATGATGCAGCAGTATGTGTACAATACCATCCAGTCCCAGCTGAAAGGACGAAGCGAGGAGGCTGGAAACCTGTTTGGGGGATACACCGACCAGATTTCTCAGGATTTTACCACAACTGCCAGAAACTACATAGAAAACTTTACCTCCAAAAATGAGATGGAAGCTATGGCCATCAATCTCAGCGGCAAAGTGTTTATTACCTCTACCGGATTTTCGCCGGACAACAGTCAGCCTATGCCCGATTATCAGTATGCCCTGAAGGATGAAGCTGGATTGGGCGTATGGGTAGGCAACCTGAATACAGGAGAAAAAGTAATGGCGGTCACCAAGGTGATCCGTAATTCCGGTGGTGGCATCATCGGCGCCCTGCGGTATGTGGTGTCTATGGATAGAGCCGATCGGCAGATTTTGATTATTATTGGATTTTTGTCGATGGCGGGCCTGCTTATTATCGCTTTTATTGCATTTTCCAACCTATACTTTATGAAATCCATTGTAACGCCTATCCGGCAGATTGGCGCTACAGCTAAACGAATCGCGCAAGGTGATTTTAACGCCCGTATCCAAAAATCCAACAACGATGAGATTGGCCAGCTCTGTGATAATATCAACGATATGGCGGTGGAATTGGGTGCGGCGGAAAAGATGAAGAATGAGTTTATCTCTTCGGTTTCCCATGAGCTGCGCACTCCCCTTACGGCTATTAAGGGCTGGGCGGAGACGCTGCAAAGCGGCGGCATGGACCCCGGTACCTACGAAAAAGGTATGAATGTGATTATTCGGGAGTCGGAGCGTCTTTCTGGATTAGTGGAGGAACTGCTAGACTTCTCCAGGATGCAGAACGGACGAATGACTTTAATGCTGGAAAAAATCGACCTGTTGGCGGAATTGGGAGAAGCGGTCTATATGTTTACGGACCGGGCGGCAGCAGAACAGAAATACCTGTTGTATGAAGAGCCTGCTATGCTCTCCCCTGTCTTGGGCGATGTTAACCGGCTGCGGCAGGTATTTGTCAATATTATTGACAACGCATTAAAATATACGGCGGAGGGCGGTACCATCCAGATTATTGCTTCCGAGCAAAATGGATGGATTCGGGTCGTTATCAGTGATAATGGCTGTGGCATCCCGGCAGAGCATCTGCCCAATGTAAAGAAAAAATTCTACAAAGCAAACCAGACAGTACGAGGTTCCGGTATCGGGCTGGCGCTAGCGGACGAGATCATGAAGCTCCACGGCGGCGGTCTGGAGATCGAGAGCCACGAAAATGTGGGGACGGCGGTAACCATTACCATCCCTGTGCTGAATAAACAGGAAGAGGCATAAGCCCTTTTCGGGAAAGGAAACAATATGGCGGAAAAAACAAAGATTATTACCTCCATCGGCGGTCAGGCCCTGGTGGAGGGAATTATGATGCGTGGCCCTAAAGTGACGGCAGTGGGGGTACGGAAACCTGACGGCTCCATTGATGTAAGTGAGCAGCCTACACAAAACCTAAAAGACCGGTATCCCATTTTAGGATGGCCTATTATCCGAGGCACAGCCGCAATGATTGATTCTCTGCGTATTGGGTTTAAAGCACTCAACGAGTCGGCTGAAAAATCTGTAGAGGGATTAGAGGAAGAAGAACCCTCCCGGTTTGAGAAATGGCTGGATCGGGTCTTTGGGGAGAAGATCATGAATGTCATTATGGGCATCGCCATGGTTTTGGGACTGGCTGTTGCCGTTGTGTTGTTTTTCATGCTGCCTACCTGGCTGGTGAATTTGATAAAGATGGGGGGAGGAGAAGGATTGGAACCTTGGCGTTCCCTCATTGAAGGCGTCATGCGTATTGCTATTTTTATCGGGTATGTGGCTCTGTGCGGCTTGCAACCCGATTTGCGCCGCACCTTTCAATATCATGGAGCGGAGCATAAGACTATCTTTTGTTATGAAAATGGCGAAGAGCTTACAGTGGAAAATGTGCGGCGTCATATCCGCTTTCATCCTCGGTGCGGAACCAGCTTTATGGTGATTATGCTGGGATTGGGTATCGTGGTAGGATTTTTTATCCCCTTTACCAATCCTTTACTGCGTACCTTTGTCAAACTGCTGTGTATTCCGCTGGTTATGGGATTGGGGTATGAGCTGATTCGTCTGTGTGGACGTCGAGATAATCGCCTGACCCGTATTATTGCCGCCCCCGGCTTGTGGGTACAGAGAATCACTACCAAAGAGCCGGATGACAGTATGATAGAAGTTGCCATTGCGGCCATGGAAAAAGTTATTCCGGAAAACGGAGAGGATCAGGTGAAGGTATGACCCTTTCAGAACTGTACCGCAGCGGAAAGGAAACCCTGCGCAAGGCAGGCTGCGATAGTCCGGAGTTTGATGCGGCTTGTCTGGCGGAAAAAGCGTGGGGGCTGGACCGGCAGGGGTTATTTCTGCGAGGAAACCGCGAGGCTAATCCAGAGGAAGAAGCGTCTTTTCTGCAAATGATTCGAGAGCGGGCAGCGCATCGCCCACTGCAATATATTTTGGGAAGCTGGCCCTTTATGGATATGCAACTCCTTGTGGGAGAAGGTGTGCTGGCTCCTCGAGAGGATACGGAAGTGGTAGTGCGTGCTGCCGCTTCTTTACTGCAAAACACAGGTTCACCCCTTTATGGCATAGATTTATGCGGCGGTACCGGCGCGGTAGCGCTAGGGCTGTGCTCCCTTGTGCCTGGGCTGCGCATGGATTGCGTGGAGTGGATGCCGGAAGCGTTTGCTTTTCTGGAACAAAATACCCGTCGTTTTGGAGAAGGACGGGTACGTCCTGTGCGAGGCGATGTGCTGGATGCCCGCACAGCGGAAGCCCTTTTCCCTCATCCGGTGGATGTGCTGATCTCTAATCCACCTTATGTGCGTGCCGAGGAGATCCCCGGGTTACAGCAGGAGGTACGGCAGGAACCCCACTCCGCTTTGGATGGCGGACAGGACGGACTAGTATTTTATCGGGCTATTGCCGATTTCTGGATTCCAAAAGTAAAACCGGGCGGTGTGGTGGCCGTGGAGATTGGAGAGGAACAGGCGGAGGCTGTGTGTCAGTTGTTCCAGAAAGCCGGTGTCACAGAGCTTTGTGTGCACCAAGATTTGGCAGGGCTGGATCGGGCAGTGACTGGAAAAATACCTGTGTAACTTCTAAAATAAAAAATCAAACAAAAGTTCGCTTTTGTAGGGAGAATCCGTTGCTTTTCCGGCAAAAGTCCGGTATAATAAAGGGCGTTAGAACCGTAAATTAGGATTTTTCAGTGGGAAGGATGATGATAGATGGCAGTAGATAAGGAAAAAGCATTGGAAACTGCGCTGGCGCAGATCGAAAAGCAGTTTGGTAAGGGCGCAGTAATGCGTCTGGGACAAAATGAGGCCATGCAGGTGGATGTGATCCCTACCGGCTCCCTCTCTTTGGACTTGGCGTTGGGGATTGGCGGCCTGCCTAGAGGCCGTATTATTGAAATTTATGGGCCGGAATCCTCTGGTAAAACCACCCTCGCTTTGCATTGTGTAGCAGAGGGCCAAAAGGCTGGCGGATATGCGGCGTTTATTGACGTAGAGCATGCGTTGGACCCGGTATATGCGGCGGCATTGGGCGTAGATGTGGATTCTCTGCTGGTATCTCAGCCGGATACCGGTGAGCAGGCATTAGAAATTACGGAAGCACTGGTGCGTTCCGGTGCTATCGACGTGATCGTGGTGGACTCAGTGGCAGCATTGGTACCCAAGGCCGAAATTGAAGGCGAAATGGGCGATACCCATGTGGGCTTACAGGCGCGTTTGATGTCTCAGGCACTGCGTAAGCTGGCCGGCGCCATTTCCAAGTCTAACTGTGTGGCTATTTTTATTAACCAGCTGCGCGAAAAGGTAGGCGTGATGTATGGAAACCCGGAGGTTACTCCTGGCGGCCGCGCTCTAAAATTCTATGCTTCCGTGCGTATTGATGTCCGTAAGGGCGACGCTATTAAAGAAGGCTCCGAGCGTATTGGTTCCCGTACCCGGGCAAAGGTCATTAAAAATAAAATGGCTCCGCCCTTCCGTGAGGCAGAATTTGACGTAGTATATGGCAAGGGTATTTCCCGTACTGGCGAGCTGCTGGATTTGGCAGTAAAACTGGATATTGTGCAGAAGAGCGGCGCATGGTTCTCTTATAATGGCAACCGGCTGGGACAGGGTCGGGATAATTCTCGGGAATTTTTGGGTACTCACCCGGAGATTGCAGGGGAGATCGAAGCCCAGGTTAAGGCCAATGTGGGCAAGCTGTTTGGGAAAACCAAGCCCACCAAAGGCAGTGCAGCTAAGCCGGTAGAAGTTCCGGTGGAGCCCCCTACTCCAGAAGCTGCTGAGGGAAAATCCCGGGCATCGGCAGCTACCGATATTGACATCGTAGTGGATGACGACGAATAATGGAGATTACAGCCATTGAGCCACGTCGAAAACGGCTGTCCCAGTTGTATCTGGACGGGGAAGCCGCTGTAAAGGTGGATACTGAAACCCTGTTGAAGGCAGGTTGGAAGCCGGGAATGGAGATCAGCGACGAGGATCTCCACCAGCTTTTGCAAGAATCAGAAGCACGGCGAGCAAAAGAAAAAGCGTTGTATCTGCTGGAATACCGCAGCCATTCCAAAAAAGAGCTGGCAGATAAAATCAGCCGTACCACCAGTCGAGAAGCCGCAGAAGCCGCTGTGGATAAGATGGAGGAGCTGGGGCTCGTAAACGATGAAGATTACGGTCGGCAAATGGCGGAGTACCTGTTGCAAAAAAAGGGGTACGGGCTGCGCCGCGCCCGGCAGGAGCTGCTGCAAAAGGGAATAGACCGGGAACTTATCGAGGAGCTGCTGGAAGAATTGGCCCCTGACCCGGAGGAAAAACTGCGGGAGATCGTGGAGCGGAAATATCAAAACCAGCTGGACGACGAAAAGGGATACCGGCGGACGGTGGCGGCTTTGCAGCGTTTGGGATACGGTTGGGAGGATATCAAAACCGTACTGGCGGAATTTCGAGGGGAGTAGTCTCCGCAGGCAATTTGCGGCGGGTACTCCCTCGCTGGCGATTCGTGTGGGAACAGCATCAAGAAAGAAGCCTCTTCCCCGCGACATAAAAGTTTTTCTGCTTTGTTCCTGTGCCGACTTCTTCTGTTTTGCTGAAAGAAAAATCAAAACCCGCATAACAAAAACATTTATCACATAAATTTACGATAAGGATGAACGATATGGCAGTACGAGTGGGAATGGTCAGCTTAGGCTGTGCCAAAAATCAGGTGGATGGGGAAATGCTCATGGCATCCCTGAAAAACGCAGGTTATGAGCTCAGCGACGACGCAGCGCTGGCGGATATAGCCATTATCAATACCTGCGGCTTTATTGAGAGCGCAAAGGCAGAATCTATCGAGGAGATTCTGGAGCTGGTCACCCTGAAAAAAGAAGGCCGCATTAAGAAAATCGTCGTAACCGGATGTCTCTCCCAGCGCTATCAGCAGGAGATCCGTAAGGAGATCCCCGAGGTGGACGCCGTGGTGGGCATTGGGGCTAACGGCGAAATTGCAGAGATTATCGGCAAGGTAATGGAAGGCGAGACCCAAGAGGTTTTCCCGGAAAAGGAAAAAATGCCCCTGTGCGGTGATCGGGAACTCTCTACCCCCAGTTATTTTGCCTATCTAAAGATCGCGGAGGGCTGCGATAACCGCTGTACTTACTGCGCTATTCCCCTCATCCGTGGCGGCTACCGCAGCCGTACTATCGAGAGCATTGTGGAGGAAGCCCAAAAGCTGGTAGACGACGGCGCAAAAGAGCTGATCGTCATTGCCCAGGATACCAGCCGTTACGGCCTTGATCTCTATGGCGAATTAAAGCTGCCGGAGCTTTTGCGCCGGTTGTGCCAGATTGAAAAGCTGCGCTGGGTGCGTCTGCTTTATTGCTACCCCGATACTGTTACCGATGAATTGCTGGATGTAATGGCTTCGGAAGAAAAAATCGTGAAATACATCGACCTGCCCTTACAGCACGCTTCCGGTAGAGTGTTAAAGGCTATGAACCGCCGGGGAGATAAGGAATCTCTGCTAAAGCTCATTGCCCATATGCGGGAAAAGGTACCGGGACTCATTCTGCGTACCACCCTGATTACCGGCTTCCCAGGCGAAACCGAGGAAGATTTTACTGAGCTTTCCGAGTTTGTGCAGGAGGTACGGTTTGACCGGCTGGGCTGCTTTGCCTATTCTCAGGAGGAGGACACTCCCGCTGCACTGCTGCCTAACCAGATCGACGAAGAAACCAAGAACCGCCGTGCGGAGATCATCATGGAGCAGCAGATGGAGATCATGCAGCAAAAGGGCGAAGAAATGATCGGAAAAGCAGTTACTGTACTTACCGAGGGCTTTGACCGATACGCCGAGTGCTATTTTGGCCGTACTGCTGCCGATTCTCCGGATATTGACGGCAAGGTATTCTTTACCGCCCAAGGGAATAAGCCCTATTTTGGTCAGTTCGTCAAGGTCCGCATTGAGGACTGCATGGATTGCGACCTGACTGGCGAAAGAATTTGATTTTTATTTCAAAGTAATGGAGCGGGTCTCCCGTTCCCCAAGTATTTGCAGGAGGTATCCGCTTCATGAACCTTCCCAATAAATTAACGGTGCTGCGAATGATCCTGGTGCCGTTCTTTGTGCTGGCCCTTTTGTGGCCTTTCCCCCATCACTTTTTAGTGGCATTGGCGTTGTTTGGAATTGCATCCTATACTGATCATCTGGATGGAATGCTGGCCCGAAAAAACAATCAGATTACGGACTTCGGGAAATTTATGGACCCCTTGGCCGATAAAATTTTAGTGATTTCCGCACTGGTTTGTTTTGTCAGCCTAGATCTATGCGATGTGTGGTTGGTGCTATTGATTATTGCCCGGGAATTTATGGTCACTTCCATCCGACTGGTAGCGGCGGGCAAAGGTTCGGTCATCGCCGCCAACAACTGGGGCAAGATTAAAACGGTAAGCCAGATTGTCGCCATCTGCGTAATCCTTTTATTGCAGTACATAGCAGAACTGGGCACTTTACAGGTGGTTTCCTTTGTCAATGAAGATACGCTCCTGTTATTCTGGATGATTGGGGAAATCTTCTTGGCAGCAGCTACCTTCTTTGCCGTGCTTTCCGGTCTGATCTACCTGAAACAGAACTGGGATGTGGTGAAGAACGCAAAATAAATGGGAAAATCCCTTTACAAATCGCCTGCTTGTGGATTATACTGAAAGGTACAGGACCGCGTCCTGCTGCATACAATAAAAAAGATAGTATAACGGCAATACACAGGAAAAGTACCCGATACCGGATGCATCAGAGAGAGAGCGTCACCGGCTGCAAGCGCTCCCAGCAAAAGGACGGTGAAATGCGCCTGTGCCGGCGAAAGCCATGCCGGCCGGAGGAAATTCCGGCCCGATTCAGCCTCGTTACCGGCTGTTTGAGCGATAAAACGGAGTGGAACCGCGGAAGCACCGCCTCTGTCCCTTTTGGGGATGGGGGCGTTTTCTTTTGCAGTTCCAACGGAAGAAAGGAGCAGGTTATGTTCAAGGCATTAAAGGAGGAGCTGGACTCCATTATGGCCCGTGACCCGGCTGCCAGAAGCCGGTTGGAGGTGTATTTTCTCTATTCCGGCTTTAAAGCGGTGCGGGCTTACCGCAAGGCCAACTGGTTTTACCGTCATGACCATAAATTCATTGCTCGATGGATCAGCCAGCGAGCAAGGCATAAGACGGGGATTGAGATCCATCCCGGCGCCACCATTGGCAAGGGATTGTTTATTGACCACGGTATGGGGGTAGTCATCGGTGAGACCACGGTGATTGGCGATAACTGCACCATTTACCAGAATGTCACTCTGGGCGGTACCGGCAAGGAGCACGGCAAGCGCCACCCCACTTTGGGGGACAATGTACTGATTGGTTCCGGCGCCAAGGTGCTGGGGCCCTTCCGGGTAGGGGATAACGCCCGGGTAGCCGCCGGTGCAGTGGTGCTGGATGAAGTACCGGACAATGCTACCGCAGTAGGCGTTCCCGCCCGGATCGTACGGGTCAACGGCGAAAAGGTGGTGCACCCCTCCGAGAATCTGGATCAGATTCATGTGGCCGACCCGTTGTCCCAGTGCCTATGCAGGATTCAGCTGGAGACAGACCGGTTGGAGGAGCGCATGAAACAGATCGAGGAAAAATGCAAGGAGCAGTCTGCGTAAGTGGAGGTATGTGTAGGGGCCTTTTTTCTTGCAAAAGGCCCCTCTTTGGAAATATCCCACTGGGATATTTCCAAATTCACCCTTGAGAATGCGCTTTTCAGGATAAGAGTTCCGCTCTCTGCGGAGAGCGGCCAAGGGGCTTTGCCCCTTTGGAAACCCCACCACCTTTTGAAAAAGGTGGACGAAAACTTTACTTCGCGGGGAAGAAGGTGCAAATTTTGATGTTGCTACCCCGCGAATCGCCTGCGGGGGCCACCCCGCCGCGAATTGACTGCGGGGGCTGCTCCGCTTAAAATTTGATATAAAGGAGAATTACCATGAGAATCTACAACACCATGTCACGGCAAAAGGAAGAACTTGTCCCTATGACCCCCGGCGAGCTGAAAATCTATGCCTGCGGCCCTACGGTATACAACTATATCCACATCGGTAACGCCCGCCCCATCTGCGTGTTTGACGTTCTGCGTCGCTATCTGGAATACCGGGGCATGAAGGTCACCTATGTCCAGAACTTTACCGACATCGACGACAAAATCATTAACAAGGCCAACGAGGAAAACAGCGACTACCTCACCGTTTCCCGCCGGTACATGGAGGAATACAAAAAGGACGCTGCTGGCCTCAATGTGCGCCCGGCTACTATCCACCCCCTGGCAACCGAGAATATTGACGAGATCATCGCCATTATCTCCAAGCTGGTGGAAAAGGGCTATGCCTATGCGGTAGACGGCGACGTGTACTTCCGCACCAATAAATTCAGCGAGTACGGGAAGTTGTCCCACCAGCCCCTGGAAGAGCTCCAGGCCGGCGCCCGCATCAGCGTGGGCGATGTGAAGGAAGACCCCATGGACTTTGCTGTGTGGAAGGCCGCGAAACCTGGCGAGCCTTATTGGGAATCCCCCTGGGGCCATGGACGTCCCGGCTGGCATATTGAGTGCTCCGCTATGGTGCGCCGCTATCTGGGCGAGACCATCGACCTGCACTGCGGCGGGCAGGATCTGATTTTCCCCCACCACGAAAATGAGATTGCCCAGAGTGAATGCTGCAACGGCGCGCCCTTTGCCCGGTACTGGATGCATAACGGCTACATCAACGTGGACAACAAGAAGATGAGCAAATCCCTGGGCAACTTCTTCACCGTGCGGGATGTGGCGGAAAAATACGGCTATGAGCCTATCCGCTATTTGATGGTTTCCTCCCACTACCGGATGCCCATCAACTACAGCGTGGACATTATTGAGCAGTGCAAAGCCTCTCTGGAGCGTCTTTATAACTGCCGGGATAATCTTCGCTTTTTGCTGGAAAACGCCGCAGAGGGCCAGAAAGAGGGCGAAGAAGGAGTGCTTGCCCGTATGACCCAATACCGCGACCAGTTTATTGAGGCCATGGACGACGACCTCAACACCGCCGACGGCCTTGCCGCGCTGTTTGGGCTGGCAAGGGAGATCAATTCCAGCGTAAACGGGGAATCCTCCAAAGAGCTGTGCCAGAAGGCGCTGGCTCTGTATATGGAGCTGGCAAACGTGTTGGGCCTGTTGTATGTGGAGAAGGACAATTCTCTGGACGCCGAGATCGAGGCCCTCATCGAAAAGCGTACCCAGGCCAGAAAGAACCGGGATTGGGCCACCGCCGACGCAATCCGCGACGAGCTGAAGGCCCGCCATGTGGTTCTGGAGGATACCCCCCAGGGCGTAAAGTGGCATATTGAGGAATAAGAACAACGGAAAGGAATACCCAGGAAATGAAAGACTTCCCCTATTTTCACATAGATGACGCCATCCGCCGGGCAGCGGAGGAAGCCATGGAGGAGATCGCCCCTGCCATGGCACGCATTGAGGAAATGCAGAATTACAACCAGCAGAAGATGCTGGCGGCCTTTATTAAGGCCGGTGTGAGCGAGAGCCATTTTGTCTCCTCCACCGGCTATGGCTACGGCGACCGGGGCCGGGACGCCCTGGATGCCGTGTATGCCGACGCTCTGGGAGCAGAAGACGCGCTGGTGCGGCACAACTTTGTCAGCGGCACCCATGCCCTCACCGTGGCTCTGTTCGGCGTGCTGCGCCCCGGCGATGTGATGCTCAGCGTCACCGGTATGCCCTATGATACCCTGCGGGGCGTCATCGGCCTTACCGGTGACGGCAACGGCTCCTTAAAGGAGTTCGGCATTGAGTACCGGCAAATTGATTTGAAGCAGGACGGCACCCCAGACTATGAATCCATGGAGCGGGAGATCAATCCGGGCATCAAAATGGTGTATGTCCAGCGCTCCCGGGGCTACAGCCTGCGCCCCTCCCTGTTTGTGGAGGACATCGAGCGCATTGCCGCCATCGCCAAAAAGAAGGCTCCCGGCTGTATCGTCATGGTGGATAACTGCTACGGCGAGTTTGTCCAGGCCGACGAGCCGGTTTCCCACGGTGCCGATTTGATGGCGGGTTCCCTCATCAAAAATCCCGGCGGCGGCATTGCTCCCACCGGCGGCTATATTGCCGGACGGCGGGATTTGGTGGAGAGCTGTGCCTACCGTCTGACCACCCCCGGCCTTGGCAAAGAGGTGGGCTGCACCTTGGGCAATAACCGGGAACTGTTTATGGGTGCGTTCCACGCTCCTCATGTCACCGGCGAAGCATTAAAGACCGCCGCCTTTACCGCGGGGCTGTTCCAGCGTCTGGGTTATGACGTGACTCCCAAGCCTCTGGAACCCCGGGCGGATATTATTCAGGCAGTGCTGCTTCGCACAGAAGAAGCATTGGTGGCTTTCTGTCAGGGAATGCAGAAGGGCGCGCCGGTGGATTCCTTTGTGGTGCCCGAGCCTTGGGATATGCCCGGCTATGACTGCCAGGTAATTATGGCAGCGGGAGCCTTTACCCTGGGCGCTTCCATTGAACTTTCAGCCGACGCTCCCCTGCGGGAACCCTATGCGGCATGGATGCAGGGCGGCCTCAACTTCCACAGCGGACGTCTGGGGGCTATGCTGGCAGCCCAGTCCATGGTAGAAAAGGGCGCACTTTCCCTAAAATAACGCCTTGCCAGAACCCTTATAACGTGATACACTGAAAGGGACGCTTTGGGAGAAAGCCGCAGCCAGCGGACGGCCTGATGATCGTCCAAAACATAAAAGCGCCGCAGCCAGCGGCGCAGGATGGAGGAAATGAAATGTTAGCAACCGAAAAAACCATGGACACCATTGTCGCCCTGTGCAAGGGCCGCGGATTTATCTATCCCGGCTCCGAGATCTACGGCGGCCTTTCCAACAGCTGGGACTACGGCCCGCTGGGTATGGCGTTTAAAGATAACGTAA
>CALWVH010000099.1 GCA_944384915.1 uncultured Clostridia bacterium
TGCCGCAGATGATACATAAATACTACGGCATTCGGGATGACCGGGAGGTACGCCGGGGCACCATTATTTCCACCTTTTTTGCCCTGTTGATTTCCGGCGGCGGCTATTTTATCGGCTCCTTTTCCCATCTGTTTTTTGGCAATACTATGCCGGAAGGGGGCAAAGACTACATCGTACCCTTGATGCTGGAAGAAGCTGGACTGCCCAACCTGCTCATCGGTATTGTGCTGGTACTGCTCATCTCTGCGTCGGTTTCCACCCTGGCCAGCATTACCCTCACTGCCTGCTCTACCGTCTCTATGGACGTAGTAAAGGCTACTCTCGCCCCCAAAATGAAGGACCGGAATCTGGCGGCACTGACCAAAGGGTTGTGTCTGGTTTTTGTGGTCATGTCCTATTTCATCGCCAATTACCCCACTCCCATCCTGGAAATGATGAGCTATTCCTGGGGCATTATTTCTGGCGCGTTTTTGGCGCCCTATCTCCTCTCTCTGTACTGGAAGGGTATCAATCGTGCCGGCGCCTGGGCCGGCATGGTAGGCGGCTTCCTTATTGCCTTCGTACCCGCGGCAGGGTCTGGTTTTACCACCCCCAACGGACCTGTATATGCCTGTTTGGCCATGGCCCTGAGCTTTGTGCTGTGCTGGGCCGGTAGTCTGCTGGCAAAACGTATGGGATGGAAGAGCGGAGAACCCAATCCGGCTTTTTATGAAGCAAAGGTGGAGGAGCCGCATAAGAAAAAACTTCACGTGGCAAAGCATGAAAAAGCCTGATAGGCAAAAGAGAAGCCATAAATTTTTTCTTGACAAACGAAAACAGGAAGCGTATGATTATACACATAGCATAAATGTGTGGAAGGGGAAGGAATGCAGGAACCCCGTTTCAGAGAGCCGCCGGGTGGTGCGAGGCGGTACGGAGCCAGCAGGAAATCACCCCGGAGCAGGCGGCTGAAAAAAGTAGGCTGCCCCGGTTTGCCCGCCGTTATCGGGGCAGGCATTGATGGATGCCGGTAAGGGGCCGTGTATACGGCAAGCAGAGTGGTACCGCGGAGGACTGGATTTTCAGCCTTCGTCTCTGGTCGAGAATGACTGGAGACGAAGGTTTTTTTGTTGCCTTTTCCGCAGCTATCCAGATTGGGGGCTCCCCCCTCGCGGACAATTTTGCTAATTTTGTAAAAAATCAAATGAATATAAAGGAGTTTTGACGATGCAGCTTAATGGTTCAGATATCATCATGGAGTGTCTGCTGGAACAGGGTGTGGATACCGTCTTTGGATATCCGGGCGGTGCCGTACTGAATATTTATGATGCCCTGTATAAGTACAGTGACAAAATCCGCCATATTGAGACCGCCCATGAACAAGGTGCGGCCCACGCAGCGGACGGCTATGCTCGGGCTACTGGCCGGGTGGGGGTCTGCATCGCCACTTCCGGCCCCGGTGCTACCAACCTGGTCACCGGCATTGCCACCGCCTACATGGATTCTGTACCGGTAGTGGCCATTACCGGTAATGTAACCCGCAATCTGCTGGGACTGGACAGCTTCCAGGAGGTGGACATCACCGGCGTGACCATGCCCATCACCAAGCACAACTACATTGTCAAGGATGTAAACCAGCTGGCGGATACCATCCGGGAAGCCTTCCGGCTGGCAAACGAAGGCCGCAAGGGTCCGGTGCTGGTGGATATTCCCAAGGACATCAGCGCCCAGATGTGCGAATATACTCCCAAGAAACCGGATGCTCCTAAGGTCTTCCCTCTACCCCAGGAATTCCGGTTTGAAAAAGCCTTGGAGCTGCTTCAAAAGGCCGAACGGCCCTTCCTGTATACCGGCGGCGGTGTGATCTCCTCTGGCGCCAGCGAGGAAGTGGCCCAGCTAGCAGAAAAACTGGATGCACCTGTAGCTTCCTCCCTGATGTGCCAGGGCGGATTTGACCAAGCTAATCCCCGCTATATGGGAATGCTGGGAATGCACGGAACCAAAACAGCTGCACTGGCCCTGCAAAATTGTGATTTGTTTGTGGCAGTAGGTACCCGTTTTTCTGACCGTGTGACCTGTAATGCTGATCTGTTTGCCCAGCATTGTCCGGTGATTCAAATCGACATCGATCCGGCAGAGTTTAATAAAAACATTGAAGTGGATGTAAAACTCAAGGGTGATGCCAAGGCTATTGTGGCAGAGCTGCTGCGCCGCCTTCCCCAAAAAGAAAACTGGGAGTGGATGAACCGCATCCACCAGTGGCAGAAAAAATATCCTCTGGTACAACAGCCCGGACGTGAGGGCACCGTTACCCCACAGCAGGTGCTGGAAACCTTAGACCGCCTGACCGATGGAAAAGCCATTCTGGCAACGGAAGTTGGACAGCATCAGATGTGGGCCGCCCAGTTCTACCGGTTCCGCAGCCCCCGGCAGTTTATTTCCTCTGGCGGACTTGGCACCATGGGCTTTGGCTTAGGAGCTGCTCTAGGCGCACAGGTGGGCCTGCCGGAAAAGCAGGTGGTGAATATCGCTGGAGACGGCAGCTTCCATATGAACTGTAACGAGCTTTCCACTTTATCCAAATATGGTATTCCGGTCATTGAACTGGTGTTTAATAACCAAGTGCTGGGTATGGTACGTCAGTGGCAGAAGCTGTTTTACGGCGGGCGTTTCTCCCAGACCACACTGGAGAAAAAGACGAATTACGAAATGCTGGCGGAAGCCTTTGGCGTAAAGGCCATGACTATCAGCAGCCCGGAGGAAGTGGAGCCGGTGCTAAAAGCTGCTCTGGAGACACAGGGACCGGTGCTTATCAACTGCCACATTGACCCCGACTGCAATGTACTGCCTATGGTACCTGCAGGCGCTTCGGCAGAAGATCCCATTTTGGAAATGTAAAAAAACGGCGTAAGCCATTAAAGATTGTACCGAAAGGAAGGAATTCCATGGAAAATAATCACCCCGAGAAGGATTATATTCTCTCTGTCTTGGCAGAGAACCGCGCCGGCGTGCTGCTGCGAATCTCCGGTCTTTTTAGCCGTCGCTGCTATAATATCAAGAGCATCGTAGCCGCCCAGACCGCCGATGCCAGCCGTTCTGAAATCCTCATTGTAGTTACCGGGGATGACCGCATTATCAAGCAGGTAAAGCGCCAGCTGGAAAAGCTGGTGGATATCGTACAGGTCACCGTGCTGGACTGGGAAAACTCTGTGGTTCGGGAGCATATTCTTCTCAAAGTGGCCCGCACCAAGGAAAACAGCGAGGCACTGGTATCTATCGCCAATACCTTCCACGCCGGGGTTCTATCTGCTACCGATACCTCCATGCTGGTGGAACTCACCGGCGACCCCAGGACATTGGACTCTTTTGTGGAACTGTATCAGCCTTATGGGATTCAAAAGATCCTCCGCACCGGCACCATGGCTGTGGAGGCGTAATGCTTTAAGAGAAATTTGTAATAAGGGAAAGGAAATGCCGCTATGCTTACTCTTGACAAAGTTTATCATGCCGCTTATGTATTAAAAGATGTGATCCGTACTACCGATATGATCGCTGCCCCCAACATCAATCCAGACTGCCAGGTGTTTCTGAAAACGGAAAACCTTCAGGTTACCGGTTCTTTTAAGGTGCGGGGTGCGTACTATAAGATCTCCCAGCTCACCGAGGAGGAAAAATCCCGGGGTGTAATTGCCTGTTCCGCAGGAAACCATGCCCAGGGCGTAGCGCTGGCCGCTGCTAAAAACGGCATTCAGTCCATGATCTGTATTCCGGACGGCGCTCCCATTTCCAAGGTAGAAGCCACCAAGCGGTATGGCGCACAGGTGACACTGGTGCAGGGCGTATACGACGACGCCTACAACAAAGCGGTGGAAATGCAGGAAAAGAGCGGCGCCACCTTTATCCATCCCTTTAACGACGAAAACGTGATTGCTGGACAGGGCACCATCGGTCTGGAAATTCTCAACCAGCTTCCCGATGTAGATGCGGTAATCGTACCCGTAGGCGGCGGTGGGCTTATCTCTGGTGTGGCTTTTGCTATTAAGAACCTCAACCCCAACTGCAAAATCTACGGCGTACAGGCCAGCGGCGCCCCCTCTATGGTACAGTCCCTGGAACACCATCAAGCCGAGTGTTTGCCGAGCGTTTCCACCATTGCCGACGGTATCGCTGTGAAAGAACCGGGCAGCTTGACCTTTGATATCTGCTCCAAATATGTGGATGAAGTCGTTACCGTCACCGACGACGAGATTTCCACCGCCATCCTTGCCCTTATCGAGCAGCAGAAGCTCATCGCCGAAGGCGCAGGTGCTGTTTCTGTAGCCGCTGCTATGTTCAATAAAGTAGACCTCAAGGGCAAAAAGGTGGTGTGCCTGGTATCCGGCGGCAACATCGACGTAACCATCCTTTCCCGGGTCATCAATCGCGGCCTATTGAAAGCCGGTCGCAGCGCGGACTTCACCATTGAGCTGCCGGATAAGCCGGGTCAGCTGCAAAAGGTGTCCTCTATTATCGCAGGGCTGGGAGCTAATGTGGTGGCAGTACATCACGACCATGCCGGCGAGGATGCGGATATCACCGCCTGCTATCTGCGCATTAGCGTAGAGACCAAAGACCACCATCATGTGGAGACCATCAAGCGGGAACTGGAAAAAGAGGGATTCCGCCTGCGGGAACAAAAATAACAGATCGATCAGAAAAGTTAAGCCCCATCCTGTTTCATCAACGGGATGGGGCTTTTATCAACCAAAAACGCGCTTACAGCTTTTCCTTCTGCTGCAAGCGCGTTTTTTATGTGAATCTTTATTTGGAACGGATGTACTCGTCAATGGCCTTGGCAGCCTTTTTGCCGGCGCCCATGGCCAAAATCACAGTAGCTGCGCCAGTAACAGCGTCACCACCGGCATACACACCCTCCCGGGAAGTAAGACCGGTTTCTTCTTCGGTCACGATGCAACCACGGCGGTTGGTCTCCAGTCCCTTGGTAGTATTGCGGATCAGAGGATTGGGAGAGGTACCGATGGACATGACCACACAGTCCACATCCAGCAGGAACTCAGAATCTGGCTTTACCACCGGACGGCGGCGGCCGGATTCGTCAGGCTCACCCAACTCCATTTCCACGCACTTCATGCCGCTGACAAACTTGTGCTCGTCTCCCAGAATCTCGGTAGGATTAGTGAGCACCTTGAAGATGATGCCCTCTTCCTTGGCGTGCTCCACTTCTTCTGCACGGGCAGGCATTTCTGCTTCGGAACGGCGGTACACGATGTACACATTTTCAGCGCCCAAACGCTTGGCACAACGGGCCGCATCCATGGCCACATTGCCGCCGCCTACCACTGCCACGTTTTTAGCGTGCTGGATAGGAGTGCTACTGCCATCACGATAAGCCTTCATCAGGTTCACCCGGGTGAGGAACTCATTAGCGGAATACACACCCTTCAGGTTCTCGCCGGGAATATTCATGAATCGGGGCAAGCCAGCGCCGGAACCGATAAACACTGCCTCGAAGCCGTCCTCAAACAGCTCGTCAATGGTAAGGGTACGGCCGATAACCGTGTTGGTCTCCACCTTTACCCCCAGCTCTTTCAGGGTATCCACTTCCTTCTGGACGATCGCCTTGGGCAGACGGAACTCGGGGATGCCGTATACCAGCACGCCGCCAGCCAAATGCAGGGCTTCAAACACTGACACCTGATATCCCATCTTTGCCAGATCACCGGCACAGGTAAGACCAGAGGGGCCAGCACCCACAATCGCCACCTTGTGGCCATTGCTCTCGGGTGCCTGGGCTTTTTCAGTGGCATGAGCATTGTGCCAGTCGGCCACAAAACGCTCCAAACGGCCAATGGCTACCGGCTCACCCTTGATGCCACGGACACACTTGCTCTCGCACTGAGTCTCCTGGGGGCATACCCGGCCGCAAACAGCCGGCAGGGAGCTGGAACGGTTGATGATTTGATAGGCGCCCTCGTAATCCTTCTCCCGAATTTTAGCGATAAAACCGGGGATATCGATGGCTACGGGACACTCTCCCACACAGGGTTTATTTTTACAATTCAGGCAGCGAGCAGCTTCATCCAGAGCCTGCTCTTCGGTATAGCCGAGGGCCACCTCATTGAAGTTATGGTTGCGGACCTGGGGGTCCTGCACCGGCATTTCGTTTTTCTTTAAAGACATATTGGGCATGACCGTGATCTTTCCTTTCTCAGGCTGCTGTTTGCAGCCCCAGTATGATAAACAGGCTCAGGCCTGCACTTCCTTCTTGAACAGATTACAGGTTTCCTCGTGCTGATGACGCTCAAAGGGCTTATACATGGAGGCGCGCTCCATGGCCTCATCAAAGTCCACCAGATGGCCGTCAAAATCCGGGCCGTCCACGCAGGCAAACTTGGTTTCCCCGCCAACCGTCAGGCGGCAACCGCCGCACATACCGGTGCCGTCGATCATAATGGGGTTCATGCTCACCATGGTCTTGATGTTGTATTCCTTGGTCAGCAGGCAAACAAACTTCATCATCACCAGAGGTCCAATGGCAATGACCTCGTCGTACTGCTCCCCGCTCTCAATGAGCTTTTTCAGTGCGTCGGTGACAAGTCCCTTTTCGCCGCAGGAGCCATCGTCGGACATGAGGACGAATTTATCACTCACTGCCTTAAATTCCTCTTCCAAAATCACAAGGTCCTGATTACGGAAGCCCACGACAGAGTGGACCTCTGCTCCCAACTTTTGGAGCTTTTTGGCAATGGGATAAGCAATGGCGCAACCCACACCGCCGCCGATGACCGCCACCTTTTTCAGTCCCTCTACATGGGAAGGTACTCCCAGCGGGCCTACAAAGTCGTGGATATACTCTCCCTGCTGGAGATGGTTCAGTTTTTCAGTAGTAGCTCCCACAATCTGGAAAATAATGGTAACCAGACCGGCCTCCCGGTCATAATCTGCTACCGTCAGAGGAATACGTTCCCCGTTCTCGTCTACCCGCAGGATGATAAACTGCCCGGGTTCCGCTTTTTTTGCAACTAACGGGGCCTTAACTTTCATTAAGGTGACAGTAGGATTCAGTTCCCGTTTTTCGATAATCTGGTACATGAATGGTTCCTCCGTTCTGCCTCTCTCCCGAAACGTCCAGTTTCCGGAAAATGCTTGAAAATGCGGCTGTGTTTTCCTACAACCGACTGTATGATTCCTTATAAAACTACAGCGTCCCAAATGCGCCGTATAGGGGTTATTATATCATATCTAAAGGCACAAACGCAATAAAAATGCAGGATTTGTTATAAAAAATCGCAAATTCTACTTTTTGCCCGTTTCTTTCACCAGAGAGGGCTCTTGACGGTTCAATGTGATAAAGACCACTTCCGGCCAATTAAGAAGTCGTTGAGGGAACAGGCTATTTCCCAACCCACGACTCACTACCATCGCCGTATTTCCAAACCGGTGTACCCCTTGTGCTAAAGAGGGAAAAAGGCCCTGATTGGGCACCCATACCGGCCCTGCCCCGGGCAAGCGGAACTGTCCTCCGTGAGCATGGCCGGAAAGCACCAGATCTGCTCCTGCCGCGCCATATTCCTCCAATAGTTCTGGACGATGGCATAATAACAGGGTGAAATCTCCTTTTGCTTCCCGGCACAACCGAAATACTTCCTGTCGGAAGGCAGTCCGATTTTCCCTGATAAAGGCCGGGTCCTGTAATCCACCTATATACAAAACTGCCCCTTCTCGGTAAAACCGCAAAGCCTGATTTTCCAACACTGTGACCCCGATATCTTCCAAAGCCCTTTGTAGCTCGGGGTAAAAAGGGAAAGCTGCCTCGTGATTTCCAGATACTAATATTACAGGACGCTCCTGCGCTAATTCCCGACAAAGGGCCAATGCTGGAGCAATTCCATTTCGATGATATCGCCGCTTATCAATAAGATCGCCGGTAATACACACCAAATCCGGAGCCAGTTGGTTAATACGGCGCAAAAGGCGGTTCTGCCCCGAACCAAAGTATTTACTGTGCAGATCTGAAAGATGGACAATGGAAAAACCGTTAAATTCTTTGGGCAGACGGAATGATTCCACCGAAAGCCGGCAAAGGGTAAGGCGGTTATTCTCTTCATAACTAATGCCTGCTGCCGTTAACAGCAGTGCGGCTGCAATTTTGCCATTCACTGGCTTCCCTCCTTTTCCCTTTATTTATATTCCTATACTATACCGCATTTTCCTATCCATACACAAGGGAAAAGTTGTTTTTTCCACAAAAGCAATGAAATTTCTCTTTTCTCTCCTATTATTGGAGGCCTTTCTTTTTCGGAAGGCCTTTTTTATTGACACCCTACTTTTCGCCTGTTACACTGAAAGTATCCAAACGAAACAGAAGGGAGGGATATCCATGGAATACCGCCGCAAGCTGTTCTCTTTTCCAACCCCCTATGATCTGGATGGCTCCCGCGCTCTTTTCCTTCAGGCAATAGAAGAAAATGTCCGATTCCATTATCATTCCTGCCCAGAATATCAGAAGATCGCCCAGGCACAGGGATTTTCTCCCCGTCCGCTGCAAAACGAAGAAGATCTGGCCCAACTGCCTTTTTTGCCTACAATTCTATTTAAGCGTCACGATCTGCGCTCAATGGAAGGGAAAAAATTTCTTCTTACAGCCACGTCCTCCGGCACAGGAGGACGTCCAAGCTCTATCCAATTTGATATGGACGGGCTGTTTTGCGGGCTGCGCATGGTGCTCCGTTTGGGACGATATCACCATCTCTTTTCCCCTGTTCCCACAAACTATATTGTAATGGGGTACAAACCCCGTCGTGATAATCACGCCGCGGCAGTAAAAACCGCTTTTGGCGCTACCCTTTTTGCCCCGGCTATCCGCCGCCGATACGCCCTGCTATACCGCGACGGCAAATATGTTCCTGATCTGGACGGGGTGATACAATCCATTATCTCCTACAGCCGTTCTTCCCTTCCCACCCGGTTTATGGGATTCCCCTCCTATACCTATTTTGTTCTTCGGCGCATGGAAGAACAAGGGATCACCGTAAAACTCAAAACAGGTTCCAAAATTATGCTGGGGGGAGGCTGGAAGCAGTTTTATACTCAGCAGGTGGATAAAAAAGCCCTATATGCCCTGGCGGAACGTGTACTGGGGGTACCGGAACAGGCTTTCGAAGAATTTTTTGGCGCAGTGGAACACCCCATTTTATATTGCAGCTGTCCTAATCATCGTTTTCATGTCCCGGTTTACAGCCGTGTTATCATTCGGGATGTTCACACCTTACAACCTCTTCCATATGGATGTCCGGGGTTGGTGAACCTCATCACTCCCATGGTAAATGCCGCCCCTCTCACCAGCGTGATGACGGACGATCTCGGTGTACTTCATGAGCCGGATTCCTGCGGCTGTGGCATCTCGTCCCCCTGGCTGGAACTGCTGGGACGAGTGGGGTTAACGGGGTTAAAGACCTGTGCCGCCGTAGCGGCGGAACTCTTATCGGAGGTGAAGCTGTGATACTGGCAAAAGGAAAGCTCTATGATAACCGACACCAGGAAGACATTCTCTCTCATTTGGAAGAAGAGATCGCAGAAACCCGGCGTACCCAGAGCCTTTCCCCGGAAACAGTCATTGCCACAGCGGATCGCCTGCGGCAGCGAGCTCTGGATGGAGACTTCCATGCTCTCTTGGCGCCTTTCCTCCAAACCGGGATGGGGCCTTTGATTCAGAAGGTATTGACAGCTATGAGCCAGGAATCCCTTACTTACCGGATGCAGGTAGAACTGGGCGGTTGCCCTCCTCCCATTGTCCACACTGCTCCGCCTATGGGACAGCAAGGAGTGGAAATTCGTCCGGTGCCGCTGGGGACTTTACTGCATATTGCAGCCGGCAATGCTGATGGTCTGCCTGCATATGCCGCCGCAGAGGGCCTGCTTACCGGAAATGTAAACCTTATTAAGCTCCCCCAGGCGGACAGCGGGCTTTCGGTGCGCCTTTTGTGGGAACTCACCGCGATGGAACCCGCTTTGGCAGATTTTCTCTATGTATTTGACACCCCTTCCGAGGATGTGACCGCTATGAAAAAGCTGGCCTCCATAGCCGACGGTATTTCTGTCTGGGGCAGCGAGGAGGCTATCCGGGCGGTACGGACTCTTGCGCCTCCTGGTGCAAAACTGATGGAGTGGGGGCACCGTCTGGGGTTTGTCTATATTTCTGGCTGGGAAAATAAAGAAGAGGAAATGAAACAGCTGGCAGAGCACATCCTCTCCACCCGGCAACTCTTATGTAGCTCCTGCCAGACCATCTTTTTGGATACAGAAAAAGAGGAGGCTCTCACCGGCTTTTGCCGGGAGTTCCTCCCCTTTCTGGAACAGGCTGCGCAAAAATACCCCTTTTCGTCCATG
This sequence comes from uncultured Clostridia bacterium, assembly GCA_944384915.1. Lineage (GTDB taxonomy): Bacteria > Bacillota > Clostridia > Oscillospirales > Acutalibacteraceae > Heritagella_A. Next base: position 10,369 of record CALWVH010000099.1, read on the forward strand.
GGCGAAGCGGCGGAAGTCACCCTCCGACGCCTGGATGGGGAATTAGAGAGCATTCTTTCCGGCTCTCCTCTTCCCTTTTTCTCTCCCTCCGGATGCTGCCTAACCATCTGTCAGGACGAAGAACTGGAACTTTCCCCATGTTTGGGAGCTGCCTAGTGAAAGCCCTCCCTCGCCAACGGTTGTTTTCCGCTCTTCGACGCAGCCATGGGGTACTTCAAACCGCAGGGCTTATCTGCCAGCCCTCCCGCCGGGAGGAATTAACCCGCCTGCTTGCCTCGGCAGGGGTCTGCCGCATTACCCGGGCAGGTACCCTCTCAGAGGGATTCTGCGGAGAAGGCCGGGATGGGGAATTTCCCCTGCGCCGGTTTCTCCGGTATGTGACCATAGAATAAACTTATTCCAGGGGCAAGTCGATTTTCCGGTCCCGATAATAGTATTCCCGGTCCCGCTCCCCAATCTCTCGGAGCACGCGGCAGGGGTTGCCCACCGCCACCACATTGGCGGGAATATCCTTGGTCACCACGCTCCCGGCGCCGATGACAGAGTTTTCTCCAATGGTCACTCCAGGCAGGATAACCGCTCCGGCGCCGATCCATACATTGTTCCCAATATGTACATCCACATTATACTGCATCGCTTGCCGACGAAGAGAAGGCTCCACCGGGTGAGCCGCAGTGGCGATAGTCACATTGGGAGCAATCATCACATAATCGCCTATATAAATATGTCCGTCATCCACGGCGGTAAAATTAAAATTGGCGTATACATTCTTTCCAAAATGCACATGGCTGCCGCCCCAGTTGGAATAGAAGGGAGCCTCAATATAGCAGTCCTCGCCCACTTCCGCCAGCATTTTTTTCAGGAGTTCCTGCCGTTTCTTTCCCTCCGAAGAATGGGTAGCGTTATACTCATACATCAATTCCATGCAGGCAAACTGCTTCTCTATGATGCTCTCGTCCATAGGCAGATACAATCTGCCCTCTTCCATACGCTTTTTCGATTCCTGTGCATCCATAATGAATCCTCCTCGTTTTCCGGCTCCGGGAAATTTTCTTCCTTTATTATATCGTTTCTTCCCCAAAAAGCAACAGAGACAGCCGTATTTTACGGTCTGTCTCTGTGTTTTTATTTATTTAGAAGTTGCTTCCGTTCCAGCCCCAATCCGAGGACGCTATATAGCGGATATACAAATCTTTAGGGTCTACACTCAAGGTCTCTTGAAATAGCCTGCACACCTTCTCCGTCATTTTTTCAGAACCGGCAGAATCAATGCGGTTGCCAAAAACTTTGACATCTACAAAGGCTATGGGCTTTCCGGTTTCTCCCCGGAACCACATCCGGCATTCATCTTCCAGTGTGACCATGAGCCAGTCTTCCGTCTTTCCCGGCAGGCAGGTAATCGCCTGACCCAGCTCTTTTTTTATGGTGTTGGCGGCTTCTTCGTTTACTTTCACGCTGGTTTTAATTTGAATACAAGGCATAATCCTCTCTCCTTATCTAAGTTTTTAGTATTTAAAATTAGATACGTTCAAAGCGGCTGAAACGATGAATCCCAAAGTTTTCTTCTTCCTCCACACAGTGGATCAGCTGATAGGGATGGGGAAACTTCGAGTCGAACGCAGCGGCAAGCCTTTCCTGAAGCTCCCGATCCTTCATTTTTTCCCAGCTCTCCATGCTCTCCCACACAAAGACCATGTGCATCTCCCCCGGCTTATGATCGTTTATCCAGACTTCTTTATAGAGGAAAGGTATGTGATCGAAAAGAGTACTCTCCGCCTCTCCCAAGGTCCATACCTCGTGATCTACTTTTAAAAACTCCTCCATATGCTCCGGCGCTGTGGTAAACACCAGATGCTCTACCGGGTAATGTTCCCCTTTTACATAGGTATAGCCGCGCATGGCCTCATCTCTCCTTCACAAATATAAATCAGCCGTAAATTCTAAAGTTTTCCCAGATCATTCCCCATTAGCAGCCTTCATTTTCTTTGCCAGAGCAATCACCTGTTGTGCAATATCCGGCCGTATTCCCAGAGAATCATGGTCACTGTTTGGTAAACATACCTGCCCCAGACATTCCGCACTCAGATCGCTGAGCAGGTTTTTCAGCACCAATTCTCCACCCAAAAACTGGTTGGGAAAGCTGGAGGCGCCCCCTACCATCAGGATAGCGCCTTTGCGCAACGGATGCTCTGGCATATCATTGCGGACATGACCGGCCCAGTATACCTGAAAACGGTCTAAAAGGATCTTCATTTTGCCAGTGACAGAATGAAAATACATGGGGGAAGCCAGCACCAGATTATCAGCCGCTTCCAGCTTCTGATAAATCTCCTGCATCCCGTCCTTGATCTGGCATTCTTTTTTATGCCAACAATACCGGCAGTCTGTACAGGGCGCAATATTCTGTACCCTGTATGCATCGATAATCTCATACTCGCCACCAAGAGTATCCAGGAATAGCTGTACCATTTGACTGGTATGCCCCTTAGGCCGAGCGGAACCGTTAATGACCAGAGTCTTCATGAGAATCGCCTCCAACCCGATATATCGATAAAATTACTTTGCCGGTGCATTCATCAAATTTCCTTTGCAGGTTTCTCTGTTTTAGGCAGCAATGGACTATTGGGGAAAAACAGCCCCTTTACTACCAAAAATGCAGCAGCAGCCAGATACACGATGCCGAAAAGAACCCCCTCCGGCGGGAGCAGCGATACACTTTCAGCGTGTATCATGCCAATAAAAGAACAACCAGCCAGAGTCACACCGAAGAGGGATGCCGAAAAATACCGCTTATCTACCACACAGGCCAACAACCCCGCCAAAAGCAGACTGGAAAGAAAAGCTCCATTGCCTAAATACTGGATTCCCTGTATGGGGACAGAAAATTCTGCAAATTGCTCCGCTCCAACTTCCCCTATAGTAGAGCCAGCGGCCTGGACCGCTGAGCTAATAAGCGTCTGGATATATTGGAATAAAATTGGGACCAGCGAAAACAGTACCACATTGGTGTATTTTCGCTCCATTCCCTGAAAGGTAGCGGAAGTAACCGAAAAGCCCACGAAAATGAGCAGCACCATTACCGCCTCAGTGGGAATCAAGGCCATCAGCACACCGGTAAGTCCTGTAAAGCAAATAAGGGCATATACCGCTGCGTTTATCAGGGAAAATCCCGCTCTTGCCCCCAATTCCTTCCAGCCGGGATGTCCAAAATACACCGTAGTAGGAAAAGGATTGCCAAACAGGGAACCTAAAATACTGGAACAGCCGTCCATAATCATGGAGCGCCGTTCGGGATAGGCGTCCCCCACCGCCTTGGCAGATTCCACACTTTGGAGGGTGGAGAGAAAATTATTGATCTGCAAGGGGATGATCACCGGCAAAAACGGGACAATCCCTTTTATTCCCTTGATAATATCCTCTCCGCAAAAAACAGGAGGATAAAACCCGATATTGGAAAAAGAATCGGTAAAATTTTGTGGTGTCAGATATCCCCCAACCCAAGCAATGAGGGTTCCCAACACAATAGCCACCAATCCGGAGGGGATCATGGCAAACCGCTTGTCCGCTTTTCCCAGGTAGTCGATAACAACAATGAGCAGAGGAAGCAGGGCATATACCGGCTTATCGAACACCATGGCGATTCCCACAAAGGAAAGCCATACAATCGCTGACGAAGCCATATTTCCCATCAAGGCGCTGTGTGGCACATGGCGGACAATCCAGCGGCCAATAAACGCGCCCAAAATCTCTACAAAACCTCCCAAAAACGCAGAGGCAAGCCCTACTTGAAAAGCTAATTCTGCGTCCCCAGTCTGCCAATATACCGGCCCCATAATCAGATACAGCCAACCGGTAACCTGAGAAGCGCCCAATCCAAAAGGCTGGGCCGTCACATCCTGCCGCCGCTCCTTTTTAGCCAGTTCGCGGGCTTCATAAAAGTACCATAGATTTCCGGCAAAAATGGCAACTCCAATGCCGGGAACTACCTTTCCCAATACGATATCTACCGGCATCCCAAATACAAACAGCATAATGCCTGTAGCAGAGAGAATCTTAGAAAACCCATCAAAAAAAACACCGAAGGAGGCATCAATATCCCCCTTCCCCCACCATCGGTATTGAAATTTCATATCCCTTTCCTTTCTTTAATTGGTGGTCTCCCCCCATTTTTGTGTAAAAAATTACTTATTCAGAATACTACCATTCCTATAAACTGTCAATAATTTATGATATCCATCACCAATTTTCATTTAATGTGATAAAAGGCATTGTTTTTCATACCTATTAGCTGTGCCTTTTTATCCAATTTTTTGAAAAATTTCCATTGGATACCAGTAAAATTACACCGTCACTTTTCACAAAAATCTTATTGCTATAAAAATCCACATAATAAGAGAAATTATTTCTTTCAGAACCTCCTGTAAGGTCAGCTTTTATGGTATAATACTTAAAAAGAGGAAATACCGCCTTTTGTGGGGATTTTCCCTATAAAAGCAGATCAAAAAAGGAGGCAACGCCTTGTTTACCGCACAGCAATATGTAAAAGCTGCCACGTTGGAAGAGGCTTATACCTTAAATCAAAAAAGGAACAATGTCGTTATCGGCGGCGGATGCTGGATGAAGATGAACCATCGCCGCTACCAGACCCTCATTGACCTTTCCGGGCTGGGGCTGGACATCATAGAGGAAACCCCAGAGGAATTTGTGTTGGGGGCTATGGTCACCCTGCGGCAAATGGAGACTGATGAAGCATTAAAAAACACTTTTGGAAATGGCTTTTATGAAATGACCCGTCATATTGTAGGGGTACAGTTCCGTAACTGCGCTACTTTGGGAGGGAGCCTTTACTCCCGGTTTGGCTTTTCCGATATTCTTACCTTTTTATTGGCTTTGGATTGCGAGGTAGAGCTAGCTCACGCTGGACGGCTCCCACTGGCAGAGTATGCTCAAATGCCCTATGACCGAGATATTCTCGCCAAGGTACACATTCTGAAAAATGGCCGCCGCGCCGCCTATGAGAGCTTCCGCCAGACTGCCACCGATATTCCGGTGCTCACCTGCGCCGCCTCTGTGCTGAACGATACCCTGCGGGTAGTGGTGGGGGCACGGCCCATGCGTGCAATCTGTATGGAATTCCCCTTCCCGGAAACAGAGGAAGCTATGGAAGAAATCTGCCGTAAGGTACAGGAGACGGTTTCCTTTGGTTCCAATCTTCGGGGCAGCGGGGAGTACCGCCGCCGTCTGGCAGGAGTACTGTGCCGTCGAGCCATATGTTCTTTAAAGGAGGATGCTGTATGCTGATTACCGTTACCATAAACGGCAAAAAATATAGCGATGATATAACCCCTGATCTGGTGCTGCTGGACTATCTGCGGCAAAAGGGATGCTATTCCGTCAAGCGTGGCTGTGAGACCTCCAACTGCGGCCTCTGCACCGTCCATTTGGACGGAAAGCCCATCCTCTCGTGCAGCTATCTGGCGGCGAGAGCCGATGGCCACGCCGTCACCACTTTGGAGGGATTGCAGGAAGAAGCTGCCGAATTCGGAGCATTTTTAGCTGACCAGGGCGGCGAGCAGTGCGGCTTTTGCAGCCCCGGCTTTATTATGAATGTGCTGGCCATGGTGCGGGAACTGAAAAACCCCACGGAGGCTGAAATTCAGGAATACCTTTCCGGCAACCTCTGCCGCTGCACCGGCTACCAGAGCCAGCTTCGGGCGGTAAAGAACTATCTGGCACACAAGCAGGAGGTACAGCCATGAGCTTTGTCAACGCGCCCATCCGCAAAAAGGACGCCATGAGCCTTGTCACCGGAAAACCGGTATATACCGGAGATATGATTCCCCAGAACGCCTTGGTGGTGAAGCTGTTACGTAGCCCTCATGCCAATGCGGATATTGAATCCATTAACACTGCTGCCGCTATGAAGGTACCGGGTGTGTGCTGTATCCTTACTTGGGAAGATGTACCCGACGCACGGTTTACCACTGCTGGACAGACCTATCCGGAGCCCAGCCCCTATGACCGGTTGATTCTAGACCGACATCTGCGGTGCTCCGGCGACCCGGTAGCTATTGTAGCCGCCGAAAACGAAGCCGCCGCTGACAAAGCCCTGCGGCTCATCAAGGTACAATATCATGTGATGGAACCCCTTCTGGACTTTACCAAAGCTTTGGATAATCCTATTTTGGTGCACCCGGAAGAGAACTTCCACGCCCTGTGTCCGGTAGGAGCAGACAACAAGCGGAACCTATGCAGCACCGACTGCTTTACCGTAGGGGATGTAGAGCAGGTTCTGGATTCCTGCGATGTGGTGGTAGAGCGTACCTTTAACACCAAGGCCAACAGCCAAGCTATGATGGAAACCTTCCGCACCTTCTCTTATATTGACGAATACGGACGCCTGACAGTGGTTAGTTCCACCCAGGTGCCCTTCCACGCCCGGCGTATTCTTTCCAACGCATTACAGATTCCCAAATCTAAAATTCGTGTGGTAAAACCCCGTATCGGCGGCGGCTTCGGCGCCAAGCAAAGCGTCGTCAGCGAAATCTTCCCGGCCATTGTTACTTTGAAAACTGGACGAGCAGCCAGTATTATTTATACTCGGGAGGAGAGCATGACCAACGGCTCTCCCCGCCACCAGATGCAGATGAAGGTTCGGGTAGGCGCCAATCGTGACGGCGTTATCCGGGCTATTGACCTGTACGCTCTCTCCAACGCTGGCGCTTACGGCGACCACGGCCCCACCACCATCGGACTGGTGGGCCACAAATCCCTCTCCCTGTATGGCGGTCTGGAAGCCGCCCGTTTTGCCTGCGATGTGGTGTACACTAACACCATGGGCGGTGGCGCATATCGGGGCTACGGCGCTACTCAGGGAATTTTCGCAGTAGAATCTGCTGTCAGCGAGATGGCGGCAAAATTGAACATGGACCCCTGCGTGATTCGGGAAAAGAACATGGTGGCTCAAGGACAGACTATGCCCACCTACTACAATGAGCCCTGTAACAGCTGTACTTTGGACAAGTGCATGGCCAAGGCCAAAGAAATGATGGATTGGGACAATAAATACCCCCGCCGTGTACTGGAAAACGGCCATATTCGCAGTGTAGGTGTGGCAATGGCCATGCAGGGCAGCGGCATCTCCGGTGTGGACATCGGTAGCGTGGAAATCCGTCTCAATGACGAGGGCTTTTATACTCTGTTGCTGGGCTGTACCGATATGGGCACCGGTTGTGACACCATCCTTTCCCAGATGGCGGCGGATTGTCTGGACTGTGATCTGGATCGTATCGCTGTGCGGGGCGTGGATACCGACTTCTCCCCCTATGATACCGGCTCCTATGCTTCTTCCACCACCTATGTCACCGGTATGGCAGTGGTAAAAACCTGCCAGGTACTCCGGGAAAAGATACGCAAGGCAGGCGCTTCTATGTTACAAGTGCCGGAAGAAAGTGCAGAGTTCGACGGTAAGCGGGTGTTCGTCCCTGGCACGGAGAAAGAAATCTCTCTGGAAAAAATCGGCTATGCCAGCTATGAAGGCCACAACCGGTGTCTTTCCGCCAGCGAGTCCCACTCCTCCCCTATCTCCCCACCGCCTTTTATGGTAGGTATGGCAGAGATCGACCTAGACCCAGAAACCGGCAAGGTAGAAGTGGTGGACTATGTGGGAGCTGTGGACTGCGGTACCGTTATCAATACCAATTTGGCACGGGTACAAACAGAAGGCGGTATTGTACAGGGAATCGGTATGGCGTTGTATGAGGACGTACAATACAGCCACAGCGGCAAAATGGAAAACCGCTCCTTCCTGCAATACAAAATTCCCAGCCGTTTGGATGTGGGCAAAATCCGTATTGAGTTTGAAAGTAGTTATGAGCCCACTGGCCCCTTTGGTGCCAAGTCTATCGGAGAGCTAGTTATCAATACCCCAGCTCCGGCTATCATGAATGCGCTCTATAATGCCACTGGTTGTTTCTTTGACTCTCTGCCGGTGCGTAGCGAAGATATTTTCTTTGCTATGGAAGAAAAAAAATAAAACGAAGGAGGCGCTTCCCCTGAAATTTGATATCATTTTATTGGCAGGCGGCGCCTCCCGGCGATTTGGGAGCGAAAAGCTCACTGCGAATTTTCACGGCAAACCCCTGTATCAATATGCTCTGGATGCACTGTCTGAAATAACAGATCATCCGATACGGGTAGTTACACGAAACAAAGAAATCTCCGAGGCTGCCCGCAGCCGTGGTTTTTATCCGGTCGAAGCCCCCCCTCCCGACGAGGGGGTTGCAGCTTCTATTCGGGCGGGAGTCAAAGCCTGCCGACCCAATGCGTTTTTATGCTTTTTTGTGTGCGATCAGCCCTATTTTACTGGAAAAAACTTAGCTGACTTCCTTTATGCCTTTCAGAAAAGCGGCAAGGCTTATGGGCGGGTCTGTTGTGAATCACGTATGGGAAACCCTGTTATTTTTCCCCCTTGCGCCCACAACAACCTCCTTCTCCTCACTGGAGACGAAGGTGGACGATCTCTTCTTGCAGGAAAGGAAAACTTCACCTTTTTCTTTTCGGTACCGGAAGAGACTCTACGAGATTTTGATACTCCCTGGAAATAAAAAATAACCTGCTTCTTCTTGAAGCAGGTTATTTTTTTAGAATAATTCAGCTATTAAGCTTTTTCCCAGTTTGCAAGTAATAAAGGTATTCTTCCAAACACATTCCCAATTCTTTCATCTTCTTTGCATGGGTTACTCCCACATAACGGTAATGCCAAGGCTCATACATAATATGAGTGATAGCCTCTTTTCCTTCCGGATATCGCAGAATAAATCCATATTCTGCGGCATGTTCCTGTAGCCACTGATATTCTTCTGTATCCTTAAAATCTGGGGATACGCCATTAAAATCGATTGCTAAACCTGTATTGTGTTCACTGTAACCTGGACGAGCTACCGCCACTTCTGCCGCAGATTCCGCTTGTTCACTACTCATACCACTACTAATATTATTGGCAATTTCACGTTCAAATAATTCTTGCTGCAGCTCCTGACTACGATAGCAAGAAGAGATCCAAAGGTTCATTCCATCAGCCGTTGCCGCTTTATATAACGCCTCATAGGGTTCTTTTAACCGTGAATCCATTTGCACATCAAATGCTTCAATAATTACACTGGATTCCAAATAAGAATCCGGCAACTTGATTTTGGGATTAACCAATACCAAATTCCACTCTTCTGACTGCTGCAAAGTATCGGTTATACAATCTCCGCTACTTTCTTCTAAAGAAGTAGTTTGTTCCCAATTACGCTCCGGTACTTCTTCCTCTTCCAAAGATTCTTCCTCTTCACTGGTTTGCACCTCTTGTGCCTCTGGCTGCTGAAATATAGAAGCTATCAGTATAACACTTCCTGTTATCACAAGTAATGCAGCAAAAAAGATAATTGCTAGTTTTATTCTGCCTTGCATACGAATTACCCGATAATATGATCTCTTCATATAACATTCCTTTCTTTTTTCCCGCACCACTGTCTTTCTGCATTATTATGAATATCATATCATGATTTTATGTAAATCACAAGAATTACCTGTATTCTAATTCACATTTTCTTTCTGGATTTTATGATATTTATTTTATGTAACCAACTTGAATCAAAAATGAATCAAATTTGTATCAAATCGGAAACTGTTCTTAAAACGTACTTTTGTTTACTTCTGTGTCCAAATTGCAGAAATTAATTTATTTTAATTTTTTTTGAAAAAATGCTTGACTTTTGTTATTTAGGAGTGTATAATAGCAAACGTTGCTGATGCACATCCGGGTGTGGCGCAGCTGGTAGCGCGCTTGACTGGGGGTCAAGAGGCCGTGAGTTCAAGTCTCGCCACTCGGACCATGAAGGGTTGACAAAAAAGATGTCAACCCTTTTTTCTTAGGTTTTATGCGGGTTTGCGGGCTTTTTGGAGTGATTTCCCAGAAACCGTTTACCCGTAGATGTCCAAATAAAAAATTGCATATCAGCAGCAAAATGCGGAGTTTCCGCCTGATTTTTCAGGCTGGGAACTCCGCATTTTTTGTTTTCTTCCCTTTTTTCCCTCGCTGGGAATAGAAAAATTTCCAGTGAGTTTATAGATAGATTGCCCAATCCTCAAAAATTGAGGAAGATTCAAGGCTCAAGATACATGGGGGTAGTGCGCCCTTTTTTAGGACTGCTCCGGTTGAATGGCCGGGGCGGTCTTCTGCTTTCCCCCTCTCTCACACTCTCACCCCCTAATACTTACCAGCTGGGAAAGAATAAATATTTCTCTCCAGGAAGCTTACTCTAAACCAGCAAACAGACAAGTTTTCAACCATGTACGAGAAAGG
>CALWVH010000100.1 GCA_944384915.1 uncultured Clostridia bacterium
TATGGCCCGGGAGAGCCGCAGGGAGCGCCAGAGAGCGCAGAAAACAAGGAGGGATAGCAAATGATGCAGGCAAAAGAAAAAGCGCCCCAGACCGCAGCAGCGGCCCAAGGCGCAAAAAACAATGTGCAGAATCAGAGTACCGCAGATCGGGCGGTTTGTCAAGCCCCTACGAGGGCCAAACCATGAAAATGAGGCTTACATACGAACCGGAAGAGCGGGAGCTGGCCGAGAGGATTTTCCAGACTGTCCGGCGGCTGCTCCCCCGCTCCCGGGTGCATGAGACCCAGCAGGACGGGCGGCGGGTTCTGTACCTGACGGCCAAACGAACCAAGAGCGAACCGAGAGAAACCGCCAACGAACAGAGAGCGAACAGAGAGAAATAATGCTTTGAAGCATCGAGGAAGCATCGAGAAACTTCATTGAACAAAGAGGGAACAAAGAGAAATGAACTCGAGAAGGGCGGGGGGTGACCCCGCTCTTTTCTTCATCGAAGCCCGAGGGAAGCCCGAGAAAACACCTTGCTTCCCTCTGTTGGGTATGGTATCATAGAAGCAGATAAAAGCACAAGAGTACCGCCAATAGGCAAGCCGTTCAAGGCACAGGGAAACAGCTTATCAGGCTGGTATTCCTGTGCCTTTTTTATTTATTTTACTTACACAAGGGGGAGACGGTTATGTCCGTTTATGAAAGAGAGCTTTCTGAAATTCGTTCGGCATTATCTCAATTCGCAAAAGTTTCCCGAAACTTTGAAGAAGAGATAGAGCAGGCACAAAGAAATTATAATCCTGATGCCTTTCGAGAATTTTCAAAAGCTAAAACAGAGGAATTTCAGAAAGCTAAATCCCAATACAGCCAGAGGGTTTCTGAATTATGCGATAAGCTGACCAATAAAATTCGTAAATATTGGCAACCAGATACACGGTTATATAAAAAGGATGCCGTGGAAATGCTTGAAAGTCCTTACTTTTCTTTTACTTTGCGTGATCTTAACCAAATGGCCACAGAACAATATGCAGACAATCCCACTATGTTACAGGTTTTACACGCTTACGCTAAAAAGAACCAGCTGTTTTCTGATGCAGAAGGGGCGGCCTCTCCTTTGCTTTATGCTGATGAAAAAGTGAAAATTCAGAATGCGGAAGAAATAAAAAAAGCCTTAATTTCGGCTATAGGATTCTCCGATCAAGCGGCCGTTCGTACAATGGCGGATAAATTCGACACCATATTTAACGCGGGATTAACAGCCATTGGAGAACTCTAATCTGAGCTTTTTAATCCCTGAATAGTTGGGGCGTGGTGGATTTTCCCCACGCCCTTTTCCTATTTCTACCGGAGGTGTGGATCTGTGACCGTTTCTGTAAAAACTGCCCGTAGGTTGTGGGATTTATACCCGCTCTTTTCTGAAAGGGAACAGGAGGAGCGCCAAGTGGCCAACGTATGGAGAAGCATTATTGACCGGCACGGAGAAAGTCAGGCCATAGTAGAGGAACTGGAAGAAAGCAGGAAGCGAATGGTCATGTTCCGGGAATTGCGTTTGGAGATCGGAAAGGTGCTGGATCAGATGCCCGCAGCCATGCAAAGAGTAATCCAACTGCGCTACATGATGGACGGCCGCAACCCCACCTATTACGAGATCGGGCAGAAGATGGGATACTGTGAAGTTTATATCAAAACTATGGAGCGGGAAGCCTGCCGACGTTTGGCCGCTTCCCTTTCCTCTATGCAATCCCCGGCAGTTGTTGAGTATATCCAACAGCTGGAAGATAGGAGGGCTTGAACTATGGAAGAAACCCGCACAAATGAACAGCTGGCCCTTGCCTGTCAGGCCGGAGATAAGCAGGCCATAGCCCAGCTATGGGAGCAGACAAAGGCACTTATATGCAGCTGGTGCTATCACTATTATGAGCAGGGCCGTGATCGTTGCGCTGCCTGTGGTGTGGAGTTGGCAGACTTACAGCAGGAGGGCTTTCTTGCCCTGTTGGATGCCGTGCAGGCGTTCCAGCCCGAGCAGGAATACAAATTCACAAGCTACCTAAACTTCCCGCTCAAGAACCGCTGTAACGCCCTGTTAGGCAAAAGGGGAGCGCCCCGGCTGCTGAATGGATGCGGAAGCCTTGACGAAACTATAGGAGAGGACAAGGACACCGCTATAATGGACATGATTGCCGACCCCAGCGCCGGGGAAGAGTTTGAGAGTGCAGAGGATCGGGAGTATAACCGGCAGCTGCATGAAGCCCTACAGGAAGCCATGGACACTTTACAGGAACAACACCGGGACATATTGCAATGGCGGTACTATGACGGCCTAACCTTGCAGCAGTGCGGGGAGCGGATGCAATGTTCCCCGGAATATACCCGGCAGCTAAACCGGCAAGCCCTTACCCGGATGCGCAGCGGGCAGCCTATGCGGATTCTGCGCCGCTTTCTGGGCGAAACCAGCCAAGCCTATACGGGAACCGGCTTCCAGGCATGGAAGAACGGCGGCAGCGTCCAAGAACGCATAGCCGAGCGGGTGGAGCGGTATTCCATGAAATAAGCACCAAATAAACACCAAACCACAAAAACAGGCAAAACAAAAACCCGGAAAAATCCAGCAATAATGCGGGTTTTCGGGTTTTCTTATGTGGTGCGGATAGCAGGACTTGAACCTGTACGCCGTACGGCACCAGAACCTAAATCTGGCGTGTCTGCCAATTCCACCATATCCGCATAAAAGAGGTTGGTTATTACCAACCTCTTTATTATATCTAATTCCCCAGTAGATTGCAAGTGAGTGAATAAGTATATTTTCTATATAAATATACTTATTGTATTATTTTGCTTTATATCTTTTCAAAACTTCTTCTGCACCTGCTTCACGTCCAGTTTCACGTAAACGCTGGACATATTCCTCTAAGTGTCCCCAAGTATGATAAGGGCCACCTTCTCTCATCACAGTCCACATAGGATCTATGGGGCTAGAAGATTTCTTCATCTGTTCTTCTTGCCAGTCCAAAATGATCTTGGCACCTTGGGCGCATAAATTCGGATGTTCTGCCTTTACATCATGTTGTTCATGGGGGTCATCTTTCACATTAAACAACATTTCTTTATCGAAGAGGTGGAATCCGCCATGGATAGTGCGGACATACAGCCAATCCCCAAAGCGAGCAGAGCGCTGACAGACATGAGCCATCTGAGAAAGAACGAGGCTATCCCGTCCAGCGTCTTCTCCGGAAAGGAGGGTTTGAGCATAACTTTCCCCATCCCAGCTGTCTTTTTTCTCCACATGGAGAAGTTCCGCCATTGTAGGAAGCAAGTCTATATTATAGTGTAGTCCAGCATCAGAAATACCTTTTTTAGCTCCCGGCCATTTAATGATAAATGGAATATGGCAAGTGGGATAGTCAGCAGTAGCGTGCTCAGAGTAAATACCCAACTCTCCCATATTTTCTCCATGGTCTGCGGTAATGATGATGGCGGTATCCTCATAAATCCCTTTTGCACGCAAATTATCAAATATTTGGCCAATAAGGGAATCAGCATACCGGATACCACAGTCATAGCCGTCCATTACTTGCTTAAGTTCTTCCATAGTCTCCGCTTTGCCCAACTGACGCGGAGTGGCAGGGTTTGTGTCAGAATTATACATTCCTAATTCGTTAATGCAGTGAGGCCCCACATGCTTACGATGTTCTGCAAATACTTCGGGAGTAATCCAACCATCTAACGGTTCGTCTTTAAAGGGATTACCAAATTCGGCAGGGGCACGATAGGGAGTGTGGGGGTCCCAGAAATGTACATGAAGGAACCAGTTGTCCTTTTCGCCGTTGCGATCCAACCAATCCAGAGCGACAGGCAATACTTTCTCCCCAGACTCGCTGCCACATCCACCCACATTATAGCATTCATTAAATCCTGCGTTAAACCACCAGGAGGAATGGCGCTCTGCAAAGGTACTTACAGAAGCGGTGTGCATTCCAGCCCTGCGAAAGATATTATGGAAGCAGTTCTGGTCTACTACATCCATAAAATCACGAGTAGGGCCTGTCAGACGACGATCCCCGGCGGTACCACCATGACCAACTGCACCATTGCGGATTCCAAACATTCCGCTGACTAAAGCAGCACGGGAAGGCAGACAGGGAGCATCTGAGCAATAGTAGTTATCGAACCGGACTCCTTCAGCACAAACCTGATCCATATTAGGGGTAGTATTTCGTGGGTAACCATAACATCCCATGTGATCAGGACGAAGAGTATCGATATCGAGGAATAGGATTCTCATACGTGTCTCTCCTTTAATTTTAAAATTGATTTCTGTATTTTCCTACCTTAATTGTATCTCTTTACTTTCTATTTGAAAACAGGTATACTGATTTCAAATTAGCATTATTTTAATCTGCTTGTGGAGGTGCTTATGGAATCTTTTCCTTATGAGACCGTCTCTATGCCAGAGAATCTACCAGTGCTGGTATTTGAGCGTTTCCACGATTCCGGAAAACCGGGCTGTGAATTTCACTGGCATGAAGAATTAGAGTTTTACTATGTAGAATGCGGTGGAGTACTTTTAAATTGTGGAGGAGAACAGAGATGGCTATATCCAGGGGATGTGGGATTTGTCAATGGCTTTCTACCACACCGAGGGGCAGATTTTTTGGACGGTACCCGTCACTATATTATCCAGATAAGCTTGGAGCTTTTTCGGCAGGAACTACATCTTTCCGATCGACGCAGTTATGATTCTCTACTGTTGGAAGCTCTGCCCCGACTTCCGGCTTTTTTCACTGGAGAAAAGCAGCTTTCCAGACTGTTTTCTTCCCTGATTGAAGAATGGCGTTGTCGGCAACCGGGCTGGGAACTGGAAGTAAAATCTTATGTTCTTCATATTGGGAGCTTCCTTTTGCGCAAGGCCCCTCTTTTTCCCGAAGCTCATCCCCTCACCTTACCAGAGCAAGACTCCCTGCGTCATGTAAAAGATATTTTGCTCTATTTGGCCTCTTGGTACAACTATCCGGAAAAAACATCTCTTTCGGCCTTATCTTCTGCTTTTGGGCTTTCAGAACCTTATCTCTGTCGTATCTTCCGCCGGCATACTGGACGTACCGTTACTGGATATATCAATGAGCTGCGTTGTGCCCGTGCGGCTGCCCTCATTCATAGCGGCATATCTTTGACAGAGGCAGGCCGGCAGGTTGGCATTGAGGATTACAATTACTTTTCCCGGATGTTTAAAAAAACCACTGGATATTCTCCTAGCCATTATCGAAAAACATGATAGGCTGTGATGGGTGGACAAATCAGAATCCATCGAAAAATAGATTCACAAAATAAATTATACTTTTTTGCGAATCTGTGTAGGGGAATATCCCATTATTTTTTTAAAACAACGAGAAAAGTGCGCCAAATCATAAAATCCCATAGAACTAGAAATCTCATTGATAGTATGGTTAGTATAAAGCAGTAAACTGGCGCTTTTCTGAATCTTGCAGCGAACATAGTACTGGTAGGGGGTCTTGCCTGTATAGGCTTTGAAAAGTCGAATAAATTGATTTTTGGAGTATCCTACTTTTTTACAAAAATCGTCCAGAGAAAAAGGGGAACAGCAGTCATCTTCTATGCGGGAACACCATTCATCGACCCGGGCTTTTTCGGGTGTTTTTGGCATCTCATTGTAAGCGTTTTCCAAGCTTCCCAAAGAAATGGCCATTATTGGCGGGATTGAACCAACATTCTTCCTCAATAGCAGCATGGACGAATTGCGCCTTCATGTTCTTTCGGCTTTTAGAAATAACGAAAGGACGACGTTATGTACTTGCCAATAGCGATAGTTGTCCTCCTTATGTGGAAGAAGAAAAATTCCATATGATTTCCAATATGCTTCATTTATCATAATTTTATAAAAACCAGGCTGCCTTGGAGCGATCCATGGCAGCCTGGTTTTTATTATATCTTATTTTTCCTGCGCTATATTAGAAAAATCCAGTCGGTGGATCACATAAGCCGCCTCTTTTACCGGTTCATCGCTACCTGGTAAAATGTTTTCCGGCAAAACCTCTGGGTCCATGTCTAAGGTGGGCGTGTGCAGATAAGGACCAGTACGCAGCACTAGGCGGGAAAGTTGGTTGGCTGCTCTCATAAAGTGGAACTGCTTTATAGTACCATCTGGCTCCTGCAGGGGTTCTCCATTGATAGCAAGAGTAAAGAAGAAAGTGGTGCAATCTGCTTCCAATGTAAGGGTGACAGGAGTTCCACTTTTATACTCCGCTACCGGTACTTCGGTAGTAGTGCGCAGATACAACTTCCCATCTTCCCGGAAAATAAATCGTACAGCGCTGGCACCTTCCGGTGTGCATAATTCTCCATACAGGCAGCCGTGATCTGCCTGCTCCGGGGTAAGGGTAAGACTGATGGAGCAGTGGGAAGAAAGAGGCAGCAAACGTTCTGCCCGACAATAATCCACAGGATCGGAATCACACATCCGTAACCCGGTTTCTGTTTGTTCGGCTCTTGCCCATTTTGGAGAATATAGATTCCAGAAGTCTACTGTCTTTGGTAAGGAAAGGTCTTCGTGTAGCTCCTCTTGCGTTTCCTGCCCACAAATAGGCACCGGAATATGAGCAATCCAGATATCCTCTTTATTAACAGAATAAACGATACACAAGTTATCTTCTGGACGATCCATCCCTTCGGGAATTCCACGCATATACTGAAATCCAAAATCTTTCCAGAATCCAGGATACCGTTTGGGAGTTAGATCACCGCACACTAGCTGCATATGATCAAAATCCAAGCCATTGTTGGAGGTAGTGACGCACAGGGGATATCGATGTTGGGTTTCCAGAGTAGGATCATACACCATTGCATAGCGGCCATCGGAAGTTCGGCATCCCCATACCTTCTGCCCACTCATTACCAGGGAATAGGATTTTTCTACTGGTGACCAGGTTTTGCCGTTATCCTCACTTCTGGCGCACAGTGAATGTTTCCAAAGACCGATCACTGTTTCCGGCCCAATGTGGTAGGAACAAAAAGCCTGATAGGATTGATTTTTGCCATGCTTTATGGTAATAATATCATCTTGATCGCCATTTTCTTCAGCCCATTGCTGAGTAGCCAAGCGGTCAGAAAGCAATTCCTGAGAAGCCTCCCGGAATCCTTCGTCAGGGCTTTCTTCATACAGGGGGTATAAAAGCTGCTCTCGGCTCCAGCCCGCCTGCCAGGTGGGGAAAATAAAATAAATGGGACCAAGATTGCCGTCAGGATACAACTCCCGTACTACCCGGCCAATACCGTGATCGTCCCAGGGACACATCCAGGGTTCAGGGCACCAACCATAAAAACCAGATACCAGCATTCTTCCCGTTTTGGTTTGATAGAAACTCATGCGTTGGTGCATAACCGCCCAGGTATCCCCAGAAAAACGGGTAGTTTCCCCTTTGTAGCTGGTGATTTCGCAGGCTGGAATCTGGTATGGCGGGAAAGAAATGGCGAAATCCTCCCAATGTACTCCATCATGAGAAGATGCCAATATTGATTGTCCTGCTCCAGAATGTTCTCCCACTGGATTACATAAATACTGAACGTAGTATTTTCCGTGGAAAAAGCATACATCGGGGGCATGCTTATAAGTATAGCCCGTGCCATCGTCCCACTCTGGATGGCGGGCATTTGCTCTGGTTATCTGATAACATTTTATACCGTGGGCAGGTGAAATTTGACCATGGACATAATCACAGTTGGGATGGATCCTTCCAGTATATCGGGGAAGCCCTGTACTTTTCATAGTGGAAACTCCTTTCCAAAAAGGCATAAATAAACATCTCCGGATCATGGCTTTCCGGTTTGTTTTGATTATATACCCTGATTCAAAAAAAATCCAGCAGGTACCTTTGATTTCAGGAATTTTCGAGAAAATCACACAACTGATTGTATTTTACGTAAGGCATGATATAATAAAGCTGTGACAAAAGGCTCCTTGTAAAAAAAGGAGCCCTGTTTTATTACCGGCCTGCATTATTTATACGATTAGATGTATCGCAGGGATTATCGGAACGGAAAGAGAAGAAGGGGAAATTTCATGAAAATCGTAATTGTCGGAGACGGCAAGGTAGGCTTGACGCTGACAGAACAACTATCAGCAGAAGGCCATGATATTGTTATTATTGACCGGAACCAGCAAGTCCTTCGAGATTCTCAGGAAGCATATGATGTAATGGTAGTTACCGGAAATGGCGCCAGTATGCAGGTGCTCAAAGAAGCGGGGGCAGATACAGCGGATCTTCTCATTGCTGCTACCTCTGCCGATGAGATCAATTTATTGTGTTGTATTACAGCAAAAAAAATGGGATGCCGCCATACGATTGCCCGGGTGCGCAATCCTGATTATAACCGCCAGCTTACTTTCTTAAAGGAAGAACTAGGGCTGAGTATGACTATTAACCCTGAGGCCGCTGCTGCCCGAGAAATTTTTCATATTCTTCAGTTCCCGTCCTCTATCGGTAGTGTCAAAACTACCTTCCTTTTTTATTGTAAAAGTTACGTTTTACCTTGATTTTTCGGAGGTTTGCAAATAAAAAGAGCATTGACCTCCCTTTTCTGGTATAATGTCATCGACCAAAACA
>CALWVH010000101.1 GCA_944384915.1 uncultured Clostridia bacterium
CGCGCTGAGGCTTTCTATGTAAACGCTCGTTGGCTGGGCGGTATGCTCACCAACTTCCGCACCATCCGCCGCAGAATCGATCGTCTGCGTCAGCTGCGCACCATGCAGGAGGACGGCACTTTTGATCTGCTGCCCAAGAAGGAAGTTGTGAAGCTGAACCTGGAAATCGAGAAACTCGAGAAGTTCCTGGGTGGCATTAAGGACATGAAGCAGCTCCCCGGTGCTCTGTTCATCGTTGACCCCCGCAAAGAGCGCATCGCTGTTTCCGAGGCTCAGAAGCTGGGTATCCCGATTGTTGCTATCGTTGACACCAACTGCGATCCCGATGAGATCGATTATGTCATCCCCGGCAACGACGACGCTATCCGCGCTGTTAAGCTGATCTCCGCTACCATGGCAAACGCTATCATCGAAGGCCGCGAGGGCCGCATGGGCGCTGCTGCCGCTGAGGAGAAGGAGAACGAGGCTGAAGAAGAGGCCGCTGAATAATTTAGAAGTCTGATTGGACCAATGCCCGCCTGTACCAAGTTCAGACGGGCATTTTTCAGATAAAGAACATGAGGGGTATTGCCCCAGACTGAATATGAATTGGAGGAATTTCAAATGGCTTTTACCGCAAAAGACGTTGCAGCACTTCGTGAGAAGACCGGCTGCGGCATGATGGACTGCAAAAAGGCTCTGACCGCTTCCAACGGCGATATGGACGCTGCTCTTGACTTCCTGCGCGAAAAGGGTCTGGCTGCTGCTGTTAAGAAGGCTGACCGCATCGCTGCTGAGGGCGTTGCTTTCGCTACTGTAAACGCTGACGCTACCGTAGGCGTGGTGATCGAAGTTAACGCTGAGACTGACTTCGTTGCTAAGAACGCTGAGTTCCAGAACTTTGTTAAGATCTGTGCTGATACCGTTATCGCTCAGAACCCCGCTGATGTGGACGCTCTGCTGGCCTGCAAGGCTGAGGGCTCCGAGCTGACCGTGGATGCTCTGCTGAAGGAGAAGATCCTGGTTATCGGCGAGAACATCAAGGTTCGTCGTTTTGCCCGTTTTGAGGGCCATGTTGCTGCTTATATCCATGCAGGCGGCCGTATCGGCGTGCTGGTGAACTTTGACACCGACGTTGCTGGTAAGGAAGGCTTTGCTGATTATGCAAAGGATATCGCTATGCAGGTTGCAGCTGCTAACCCCGGCTACCTGAATGAGGCTTCCGTGCCTGCTGAGGTTATCGATCATGAGAAAGAGATCCTGCTGGCTCAGATCGCTAACGATCCTAAGAACGCTAACAAGCCCGACGCTATCAAAGAGAAGATGGTCGTAGGCCGTATCGGCAAGTTCTACAAGGAGAACTGCCTGGTAAATCAGGAGTTCGTTAAGGACCCCGACCTGAGCGTTGAGAAGTATACCGAGAAGGTTGCCAAGGAGCTGGGCGGTTCTATCACTGTTACCGGTTTCGTTCGTTTCGAGAAGGGCGAGGGCCTGGAGAAGCGCAACGACAACTTTGCTGAGGAAATCGCCAACATGGTGAAATAATTTCCCAGTACCTGTTTCTGTTAAGCTATTGAAAATCCCGGAAGAGTCAGTAAACCTGGCTGTTCCGGGATTTTTTCTACATTTATCTTTTTAAATTGCAGGGAATTTTCCAAATTTCTTCTTTTTTGTAGCGACAGACGTAAATCTCTATCTAATAGATGAAGGGTGGTGAAAGTGTGGCGGACTTTGAAATCGTTTTTCGGGAAAATCAAGCCTTTATTTATCGGTACCTACTGAAATTATGCCAGAATAAAGAGCTTGCCGAAGAATTGACGCAGGAAACTTTTTTCAGAGCCTACATAAATCTTTCTTCTGTAAGAAATGAAGGAAAGATTGCTGGCTGGCTTTGTCAAATTGCGAAAAACAGTTATTATGCCTGGTATAATTCTCAGAAAAAGGTTTCCTCATTTGAGGAGGACTATGACCCTCCGGACCCATACAATATTGAAGAAGTCTTTCTGGAAAAGGAGGTGACAGATAAGGCTCTTCAATGCCTGCATCGGTTAGAAGAGCCTTATAAAGAAGTGTTCATGCTTTCGGTATTTGGGCAGATCCCGCTAAAAGAGATCAGCCGGTTATTTGGAAAAAGTGAAAGCTGGGCAAGGGTCACATTTTATCGTGCTAAACAAAAACTAATGGAAGAAATGAGGTAAAAACTATGGACTGCAATATTATTAAAGACTTACTCCCGCTCTATCTGGACGATTGCTGCTCTGAAGAAAGCCGGGCAGCAGTAGAGGAGCATCTAAAGGAATGCGGCGAATGCAAAAAGGCATTTGATGCAATGAATTCCGCTGCTTTCCAGACGATAGAGGAGCCGTATACTCCAAAACCGTTGAGCCGGATTAACGATTGGAAGGCTTCGGTATTACAATCCCTCTTACTGTTCTTTTCTTTTATTGTAATCACGGTGGGAGTAGCTCTAGAAGCAGCCACCCCTGTTGGAGTAGAAAACAGCTTCTGGGCCTTCTCACTGGTAATTCCCGCCACAGGCTTTCTGATTTCCCTTGCCAACTGGTATTTTATCCGCATTTACCCTAGCAAAGCCGTATTTTCCAACAGTTCTTGGGCGCTTACCCTGTTGGTTACAGTAATCGCTTTCCTCTGGACGTGCTTCCACTATGGAATGCTGCCCTGGGATATCTTTTTCCGTATGATCGATCCTAACGATACATTTAGGGTGTTCTGGGCATTGGGAATCGTGTTTACCTTGCTGCTGTGTGTGCTTTCCAAATGGGCTTCCCAAAAGTATGCAAAATTGCTTGGGAAAGAATAAAAGAAATTTTGGGTTTATGCAGCTCGGGCTTAAAATCATTCATTTCCCTTTGGCTGTGTCAATTTGTCAGAATCTAAAATGATGGTAACCGGGCCATCGTTGACCAGCGAGACCTTCATATCTGCCCCAAATTCTCCCGTTTCCACTTTTCGCACCCCAAGGCGGCGGCATTCGCTGATAAACAGTTCATACAGAGGGATCGCCTCCGCAGGTGGTGCGGCATTACTGAAAGAAGGACGGGTGCCCTTTTTGCAGTCTGCTCCCAAGGTAAAATTGGAAACAATGAGCATTTCCCCATCAATGTCCAGCAAAGACCGGTTCATTTTCCCTTGGTCATCTTCAAAGATGCGCATTTCACAGGTTTTCTTCGCCATTAAACGAATATGCGCCGGGGTGTCTCCCTGCATAATCCCTGCCAATACAACCAACCCCTGTTCGATGGAACGGGAAATGCATCCTTCGTTTTCTATAATATCCACCTGAGCCTGAGCGGCCCGTTGTAAAACTGCTTTCAAATTGTATCATCCTTTCTTAGGAATCGGGAAATTTCCCGTTTCTTTTCAAATTATATCATAAAACGGAAATGGAAAAAAGCAGCAGACATAAAAACTAAAAGAACCAAGACGCATATCTGGGCTAAAACGAGAGATAGTAATCATAGATCGGAAAAAGGAGGATGGGTATGGAACCGGTTCGCTTAGAGCTTGAGGATATCTGCAAAAATTACCAGCAGGGGGACACGACCATTCATGCCTTGCAGCACGTAAACCTTGTGATCGAACCGGGGGAATATCTATCTATTACCGGACAATCTGGCAGCGGAAAATCCACTCTGATGAATATTCTAGGGTGTCTGGACGTTCCTAGCAGTGGTTATTATCGTATTGGAGGGCAGGACATGGGCAAGATGACTCCCGGCGAGCTGGCGGATTTTCGCAGCCGTACCATTGGGTTTATCTTCCAAAGTTTTTGCCTGATGCCTGATCTCAATGCACTGGAAAATGTGGAACTTCCTCTCTTGTATCAAAAAGTCCCCAAAAAGGAACGAAAGCAGCGAGCGATGGAGGCTCTCCGCCGGGTGGGGCTGGAAAACCGTATGCGCCACCGTCCCAGCCAGATGAGCGGAGGCCAGCAGCAGCGGACAGCGATTGCAAGGGCCATAGCCTCTCAGCCATCTGTTATCCTTGCCGACGAACCCACCGGAAATCTGGACAGTGAGTCCGGAAAGGCGGTTATGGAGATTTTAGGCGAGCTAAACCGGGAAGGAAAAACGGTGGTAATTATTACCCATGATGACAAAATAGCCAAAACGACTCGGACCAATGTCCGTATTTGCAATGGAATCGTCAGTTGACAAATGTTTGTCCGGTGTCTTATAATGGATTTGCAGCAAAATATTTCCTGCTTTTTTATGGCCTGTTTTTATAGATAAATAATGGCCGCCACTGGCGCAGGAACTTTTTGTTGACTTTTCTTCAGGTTACCAGATCGTCATTGAATCCCGTATGGATAGATTTTCTGTACGGAACTTCAGTAAAGGAGGGTTTTCCCTATGGTAAATAAGATGCTGGAACTGCATGATATCGATGTCCCCGAGTTTTTGAGAGTGTTGGACACTTGTGAAGGTAATGTGTTCCTAATGACCCGTGAAGGGGATAAACTGAATTTGAAGAGCAAGCTCTGCCAGCTGGTAGGTTTGACTCAGCTGATCGAAGGCGGAAAGATTGCAGAAGCCTTCGTTATCTGCGATAATGAAAAGGATGAGCAGAAACTCTTCCGTTTTAACCTTTTCAAGCAGACGGATAAATAAAATTGCCGTATCAGTAACCCAAAGCCGCAGCAGGTCTTAGATCGACGCTGCGGCTCTTCTTTTTTATGTCCCAAGAGAGGAGTTATCACATGAGCCGTAGAAGAAGTAAAAAAGCTGGCGTTTCTGCCATTGGAATTCTAATCGTATTAGCAGGATTGATCGCAGCTGCCCTGCATTGGGAGACATGGGAGGACCTGATCCCTAAAGAGGCATCTGTAGATTTTCCTGGACTTTCAGGAAAAGCACAGGTCTATTTTCTAGATGTGGGGCAGGGAGACAGCGAGTTGATCCGATTACCCGGAGAGGACGGAGATTCTTTTGATATCCTGATCGATGCAGGAACAAGATCCACCAAGACAGAATTATCAGACGTATTAAAAGAGCTAGGGGTGGAAGATATCGAAGTGATGATCGGTACCCATCCCCATGAAGACCATATTGGCGGTATGGCCCAGATCCTCAACGATTTTCCAGTGGACGTGCTGTATCTTCCGCAAACCAGCGACTCTATGACCCCTACTACCAAAACGTACGAAAGCCTTCTGGATGCTGCGGAGGAAAACAATGTCCCCATCAAGGCTGGAAAAGCAGGGGAAAAGATTTTGGAGAAAGATGACGTCACCTTTACCATTCTCAGCCCTTCCCATGAAGAGTACAGCAATCTGAATGATTATTCTATCGTTACCCGCTTGACAGTGGGGGAGACCGCATTTTTATTTCAGGGAGATGCGGAGGCAGATGTGGAAGAGGAGATCCTTTCCAATGGTTATGATCTTTCCTGTGATGTAATCAAGTTGGGCCATCATGGAAGTTCCACTTCTTCCAGCAAAGCATACATAGAGGCGGCTTCCCCCTCGGCAGCAGTAATCTCCTGCGGTGAGGGAAATGAGTATGGTCACCCCCATGAAGAGATTTTAGAGCTGCTAAAAGAAGAGGGGATTACAGTTTACCGCACAGATACCCAGCAGACTCTTCTTGCAGAGACAGATGGGAAAAAGATTCAGTGGACTACCGGCCTTGCTTCTCCCTGGAAGAATGCTTCCTAATACTGGACTTGTCTGTAAAGATGTATTATAATGGAATGGAAATATGCTGTAGAAGGAGCGTTTGAAAATGAACTGGAAGCAACTGAAAAGTGGAACTGATGTACGCGGCGTTGCAGTAGGGGATCATGCCCCCATCACTTTGACCGACCCGGTGGTATCCGATATTGCGGCTGCTTTTGCCCTTTGGCTGGGAAAGAAAAAGGGAAAGCCCCTCTCAGAACTTACTATTGCTGTGGGTAGAGATTCCCGAATTTCCGGCCCTCGTATCCGAGATGCAGTTACTGCGGCCCTTACTCAGGCGGGCGTATCCGTTATGGACTGCGGTCTGGCCTCCACTCCCTCTATGTTTATGATTACGGTGGACCTTCCTTGTGACGGCTCCATTCAGATTACAGCCAGCCATCACCCCTATGACCGGAACGGCTTGAAATTCTTCACCCGTGACGGTGGTTTAGACGCTCCTGATATTGAAACCCTACTTACCATGTGTGAGGAGAGAAACCTTCCCAGCAAGGCGGAAGCTGCCGGAAAGGTGATCCCCACGGATTATATGTCTCAGTATGCCGCCGGCTTGCGCGACATGATTAAGAAAGGGGTCAATGCACCAGAATATGATCTTCCCCTTAAGGGCTTTTCCATTGCAGTGGATGCGGGAAATGGTGCAGGCGGATTTTATGCTCGGGACGTGCTGGCGCCTTTGGGAGCAGATGTTTCGGGAAGCCAGTTCCTGGACCCGGACGGGATGTTCCCCAATCATATCCCCAACCCGGAGAATGAAGAGGCTATGGCAAGCATCTGTCAGGCAGTAGTTCGCTCCAAGGCAGACCTGGGCGTGATTTTTGATACAGACGTTGACCGTGGCGGCGCGGTGGATTCCAAAGGCGAAGAGATCAACCGGAACCGTCTGGTGGCCATTGCCAGTGCCATTGCTCTGGAGGGCAATCCCGGCGGTACCATTGTAACAGATTCCATTACCTCTGACGGCTTGAAAACCTACATTGAAGAAACCTTAGGTGGGTGTCATCACCGCTTTAAGAGAGGCTACAAAAATGTTATCAATGAGGCTGTGCGGCTCAATCAGGAAGGCGTCAACTGCCCGCTGGCCATTGAGACTTCTGGACACGCTGCTTTGCGTGAAAACTACTTCTTAGATGACGGCGCCTATCTGGTGACTCGGATTATTATTAAAATGGCCCAGCTCCGCTCTCAGGGAAAAGATCTGGAATCTTTGTTGGAGCCGTTGGCCGAACCGGTAGAGGCTTCCGAGATTCGTCTGCCCATTACCCAGGAGGATTTCCGCTCCTGCGGAGAGCGGGTCATTGCAAACTTGGAAGAATATTCTAAGCAGCAGGGATGGAGCATTGCCCCCGATAACCGAGAAGGCATTCGCGTTTCCTTCCCCCAGGGCAAAGGGGATGGCTGGTTCTTGCTGCGTCTTAGCGTTCACGATCCCATTATGCCGCTGAACATGGAGAGTAACGTGCAGGGCGGCGTCCGGCAGATCGCAGAACAGCTTGCCATATTCCTTTCCACCCAGGAGGGGTTGGATATTTCCCCCATGGAACGCTTTCTAGCGGAATAAATAACGGAGCTATTAAAAGGGCCCCCTAGAGAAATGAACCGAACCAGTAAAAACGGACAATAGACAAAACGCCCCCTGTGTAGGAAAATAAACCTATACAGGGGGTGTTCGTATGTCACGAAGAAAATACACACATATTCAGGAGTTGGAAGAAGAAATC
>CALWVH010000102.1 GCA_944384915.1 uncultured Clostridia bacterium
AAATTATCGCATAAAAAAGCTCCTGCAAACGGCTCTTTCCATTTGCAGGAGCAATTTTTATGCGATTTTATTTGGTGCGTCCGATATCACGGCGATAATGAGCGCCGTCAAAATGGATTTTCTCCACTCCGGCATAAGCCTTTTCCAGCGCTTCGTCCAGAGTCTTGCCCAGTGCGGTGACACCCAACACACGTCCGCCACTGGTCACCAGCTTGCCGTCTTTCAAGGCGGTACCGGCATGGTATACAGTCACCCCGGGAAGCTGTCCGTTTTCGTCCAGGCCGGTGATCTCCAGCCCCTTGGGATAGGATGCCGGATATCCGCCAGAAGCCATGACCACACAGGCAGCGGCTTCGTCAGTCCACTCCACCGGCTGATCTGCCAGACGCTCCTCCACAACGGCCATTACCACATCGGCAAAGTCGCTCTTAAGACGAGGCAGCACCACCTGGGTCTCCGGGTCGCCAAAACGAGCATTGTACTCGATGACCTTAGGGCCGTTGGGGGTGAGCATCAGGCCAAAATACAGGCAACCCTTGAAGGGACGGCCTTCGGCGTTCATGGCGTTCATGGTGGGGAGGAAGATCTCCTTCATGCAGCGCTCCGCCATAGCGTCATCATAATAGGGGTTGGGGCTGATGGTGCCCATACCGCCGGTGTTCTTGCCCTTGTCACCGTCCAAAGCGCGTTTGTGGTCTTTAGAGGAAACCATGGGCTTCAAGGTCTTACCATCAGTAAAGGCCAGCACGGAAACCTCGGGACCGGTGAGGAATTCCTCCACCACCACATGGTTGCCGGAAGCACCGAACACCTTATCCTCCATAATGGAGTGGACAGCTTCTTTGGCCATGTCGAAGTTTTCGGCAATAATTACACCCTTACCCAGTGCCAGACCGTCGGCCTTGATGACCACCGGATATGTGCCCTGTGCTTCTACATATTCCAGCACCTTGGCGGGATCATCAAACACCTCGTAGCCAGCAGTGGGAATATTATATTTCTTCATCAGGTCCTTGGAAAAGACCTTACTGCTCTCAATAATGGCTGCATTAGCACGAGGGCCAAAAGCCTTGAATCCGGCTTCTTCCATAGCGTCCACCATACCGGCGGCTAGCGGGTCATCGGGAGCCACAAACACCAGGTCAACGGCCTTTTCCTTGGCCAGGGCCTTCATGCCCTCAATGTCCATAGCATTTACAGGGAAGCATTCCGCGTCAGCGGCAATGCCGCCGTTACCAGGAGCACAGTAAATGGCTTCCACCTTAGGGCTTTCTTTCAGTTTGCGGATAATGGCATGCTCGCGGCCACCGCCGCCTACTACCAGAACTTTCATGCTGCTTCCTCCTCGGAATTAGTGGTGGAACAGGCGGATACCAGTGAAGGCCATCGCCATGTTATACTTGTTGCAGGTTTCAATAACATTATCGTCACGAATGGAGCCGCCGGGCTGTGCGATATATTCCACACCGCTGCGGTGGGCGCGCTCAATGTTGTCGCCAAAGGGGAAGAATGCATCAGAGCCCAATGCCACGCCGGACAGGGTCTTGAGCCACTCGGCCTTTTCCTCGCGGGTAAGCACTTCCGGCTTCTCGGTGAAGAACTGCTCCCAGGTGCCATCGGCCAGCACATCCATGTAATCGTCAGAGAGATATACGTCGATGGTGTTGTCGCGGTCGGGGCGGCGGATATCAGCCTTGAAGGGCAGGGAGAGCACCTTCGGATGCTGGCGCAGGAACCAGATGTCGGCCTTGTTGCCGGCCAGACGGGTGCAGTGGATACGGGACTGCTGTCCGGCGCCGATACCGATAGCCTGTCCGTCCTTCACATAGCACACGGAGTTGGACTGGGTGTACTTCAGGGCAATCAGGGAGATCAGCAGGTCACGCTTGGCCTCTTCCGGCAGATTCTTGTTGTCAGTGACCATGTTGTTCAGCAGTTCGTTGTCGATTTTCAGCTCATTGCGGCCCTGCTCGAAAGTCACGCCGAACACATCCTTGTGCTCCACCGGAGCGGGACGGTACTCGGGGTCGATCTGCACGATGTTATAGGTGCCGCGGCGCTTGCTCTTGAGAATTTCCAGTGCCTCGTCGGTGTAGCCGGGAGCGATGACACCGTCGGAAACCTCGCGCTTGAGCATGAGGGCAGTTTCCTTGTCGCAGACATCGGAAAGAGCGGCCCAGTCGCCGTAAGAGGACATACGGTCAGCGCCTCTTGCACGGGCATAAGCGCAAGCCAGCGGAGACAATTCCAGATCATCTACGAAGTAGATCTTCTTCAAAGTATCGGAAAGAGGCAGGCCCACAGCAGCGCCGGCGGGGCTTACGTGCTTAAAGGAAGCAGCGGCAGGCAGGCCGGTGGCTTCTTTCAGCTCTTTCACCAGCTGCCAGCTGTTAAAAGCGTCCAGGAAGTTAATGTAGCCGGGTTTGCCATTGAGCACGGTAATGGGCAGGTCGCTGCCGTCCTGCATAAAGATCTTGGAAGGTTTCTGGTTGGGGTTACATCCGTATTTCAGCATTAGCTCATTTGCCATTTCAATTTCCTCCTTGTATCATATCTCTGCCGGGGCCTCCCCAGGACGCTGTCCCGGACCCTGCTCAGGGAACTTTTTTGAAAAAAAGATTCCCTGAGAACCTTCAAAAAACTTTACGTTGTTTTCTCTCGTACCCCCACATGGGGCACGAGAGAAAACAGTATAAAAGTTCTTGGGGATTCTTAAGAGACCTTCTTTCAAGAAGGTCCTTAAGCGGGGTTGGGGGCAGAGCCCCAAGGAACTCCCGGCAGAAGGGTTGGATTACTGGTTTTTGTTGACGATACGCTCGGTGCGCTCGCCAGTTTCGAGATTGATGAAGCAGGTGTAGAGAGAAACTTTGTTGTCCTCGTTTAGGCTGTTCCACAGGGCCTCGGTGAAGCAGTTAATGCAAGCATAAGGCAACTCCACAGACTTGGGCTCTCCTTTAAAGGACGGAATAGGATTGCCGTCGTGCTCATAGGTATGGATGAAGTGACCCTCACCTGCACGGGGAGCAGTATACTCAAAGAAATAGCGACGGGTGGAGTTCTCGTCTCCGTCGGCGCTTTTCAGGATGGACAGGCGGTAGTCGCCGTTCTTCTCCACCATACCGGAAATGCGGGGCGTCCAGTTGGGGCCGTCCGGCTCAAAGGTGCGGGTGCGCAGGGCTTCTTCAAAGGTCTTGCCTTCCTTGAGGAAATCCGCCACGGTATCGGTCTGGTCGCCGTTAGTAACAACGGTGGTGTCTCCCACCACGCGCACAGGATGATAGATAATCAGGCTGGGGTCTACCAGCTTGGCGGGATCAAACGCTTCGGTGCGGATGCCGTCCGGCTCCTGTGCGAAAATGCGGTTGCGGCTGTTCTCGCTGCGGCCCATGATAAAGTAACCGATCATGGCGTTTTTGCCGTCCTTGCTGCGTCCAATGACGATGCCACGGCCAGGATAGGTGTTCTGCTGTAAATCTTTTTCCAGATTCATCATGAAAAAATCCTCCTTTAATTGCGGTAGGCGATTTTGTAATAAAAAATGGGCAACCTTAATACAAGGCTGCCCAGACGGTCGGCAAATCTTTTCCGCGCTCCCATGCAGTAAACTCTGCAAAACCGTCAGTTACGCGGAAATTTCGTTTTCAGTATACCAGACCATTGGGAAGCTGTCAAATATTTACGCAACACGCAGCGGCTTCCTCCAAAATAGCTTTGGCCTGCACATATTTTTGGCGCAGGCGGAGCCTCTCTTCCGGTGAAATCCTGCTACATCCAGCCAACCGAGATTCGTCGGAATTATGTGCCAAATCCGCCAGCTTCACAACCCGGGCGACCGGATTTTTTGCAAGAGCCCGTACATATTCAAAATAGTCTGTTCCTTTTTGATGCGTCAGAAGGCGCACAGCTTCCGTTACTTCTTTGGGAAAAATTGCTTCCAATTCTTCTATGGTGACAGAAGTATCCTCCACCACGTCATGGAGCAAGGCAACGCAGGCCGTAACTTCATCCGCCATCTGTTCTGCCAAATGATACGGGTGAAAGATATAGGGCATCCCGCTTTTATCCAGCTGTCCATGATGGGCGCTATAAGCAAGGCAGGCAGCCTGTATGGTTAAGGGCGTGTAGATCACCCTATCACACCTTTCTTACTCCATTACTTTTGCAATCCCGTTTTCCACTTTAATTTTTCCCGCACAAAACAGGGCAGCAGCTTTGGGAAGGAGCTTCCACTCCACCTGCTCCATGACCCGCTTTTGCAGGACTTCCGGGGTGTCATCGTTGAGAACCGGCACGGCGCCCTGCAAAATGATGGGGCCGCCGTCGCACACCTCGCTGACAAAATGCACGGTGGCACCGGTGAGCTTCACGCCGGAAGCCAGCACTGCTTCGTGCACCTTCATGCCATAAAATCCCGGGCCGCAAAAAGAGGGAATCAGGGCTGGGTGAACATTCAAAATCCGGTTAGGATAGGCTTTGGGCACCTGCTCATCCAAGATAACCATAAAGCCTGCCAGAATTACAAGGTCAGCTTTTTCCTCGTTAAGAGCGTCCAAAATGGCCTTGGAATAGCTCTCCCGGTCAGGATAGGCTTTCCGCTCCACCACACGGGAGGGAATACCTGCTTTGGCTGCCCGCTCCAGCGCATAGGCACCAGGTTTGGAGGCAATGACGCAGGAAATTTTTCCGCCGGGGATTTCCCCTCTTTGTTCCGCGTCAATGAGCGCCTGCAAATTGGTACCGCCGCCGGAAACCAGCACGACAATGTTCATCACAGGAGGACCTCCTTGTCGCCCGCAACGATCTCACCTACGATGACGGCCTCTTCCCCGGCTTCACGCAGGGCTGCAACGGCCTTGTCGGCGTCTTCCTTGGCAACGGCCATGCACATACCCATGCCCATGTTGAAGGTGTTGTACATATCGCGAGTAGGAATGTTGCCGGTCTTTTGCAACAGGTCGAAAATGGGAAGGTGCGGAACCTTTGCCAAATCGATCTTTGCAGAGCAGCCATCTTTCAGCATACGCGGAATATTCTCATAGAAGCCACCACCGGTGATATGGGAAACGGCCTTTACGTTGGCCTGTGCCATAGCAGCCAGTACGGGCTTTACATAGATCTTGGTGGGGGTCAACAGGGTCTCGCCCAGAGTTGCGCCCAGCTCCGGCACATAGGCGGACAGGTTTTCCTTGTTTACGTCAAAGATCTTGCGAACCAGGGAGAAACCGTTGCTGTGAACACCGGAGGAAGGCAAACCAATGAGCACGTCGCCGGGGGTCATAGCAGAACCGTCGATGATCTTCTGCTTATCCACGATACCCACGGAGAAACCAGCCAGATCATACTCGTCCTCGGGATAGAAACCAGGCATTTCAGCAGTCTCGCCGCCGACCAATGCACAGCCAGCCTGTACGCAGCCCTCGGCAACGCCGGAAACGATGTCAGCTACCTTCTCAGGCACATTCTTACCCACAGCCAGATAGTCCAGGAAGAACAGGGGCTTTGCGCCGCCGCAGACTACGTCGTTAACACACATAGCCACACAGTCGATACCCACGGTGTCATGCTTGTCCATAAGGAATGCAATGCGCAGCTTGGTGCCCACGCCGTCGGTGCCGGAAACCAGAACCGGCTCTTTCATACCGGTCATTTCCGGCTGGAACAGGCCGCCGAAACCGCCAATCCCGGAAACAACGCCGGGAATAGTAGTACGGGCCACGTGCTTCTTCATCAGTTCGACGGATTTATAACCGGCAGTTACGTCCACGCCGGCAGCCTTATAGCTTTCGCTGAAACTCTTCATGATGGATTTCCTTTCTCAATATGTGAAATAGATTTTTACAGCTCGGCAACTTTTTCCTGCATAGCGGCGTCTTTCTTTGCCACGCCCTCTTCCATCTGCACCTTCATCTGTGCCAGCTTTTCAGCCAGAGCGTCATCGGAAAGTGCCAGCATCTGAGCGGCCAGAATCGCGGCGTTATCCGCGCCGTCAATGGCAACCGTAGCAACAGGGATTCCGCTAGGCATCTGTACGGTAGCCAGCAGAGCGTCCAGGCCATCCAGAGTGGAGGATTTCACAGGAATGCCGATAACAGGCAGGGTGGTATGAGCAGCCAACACGCCAGCCAGATGAGCAGCCTTACCTGCTGCTGCGATAATCACGCCAAAACCATTCTCCTTTGCACCTGCGGAAAATGCAGCTGCCTTTTCAGGAGTGCGGTGAGCGGACATCACATGGACCTCCACCGGAATATCCCAGCCCTTCAAACGCTTAATAGCGGCGGATACTACGGGAAAATCGCTGTCGCTTCCCATAATCACTGCAACCTTTTTCATTTATGACCATTCCTTTCTTTCGCCGGCAAAAAGCCGCTGTCCTGTTTTGGAGAAAAACCAAAAGGGCTGCGGCAAAATTGACGCAGCCCAAGATACAACGATGCTATAAGATGATACACTTCCCCATGGCTTTGCTGCAAATTCTGTATGCAGTTGGCAAGAGGGAACCGATTCTCATACCATCTACCTCCGAATGTATTATCTATATTGTATGTGATTTTGACAACAAATGCAAGCGTCCGACAACCTTTTCCCCTACTTTGTGGGCGAATACAAAACTCAACGGAAACCATTCCACAGGTTTTGGGCACAATGGACAGGAACCTCTTTGGCTCTTTCATTAAAATTCTTTCGTTGTTCTCAGAATCAGCTTAGTGAAAAAGAGCAGCACGCTTTCTAAAATAGGGAATGGTCACAGCAAGAAGAACAATCTTTCCGGCACACATAATGACGGAAGGTGCAAAAAAGGCAATAAGGGCTGGTGCGGAAGCACCCTCTGCAAAATTCAAGGTGATCTGCGCGATCACAAAGAGAATGACAGGGCACAGCAAATTAAAAGCCGCCATGCATATATACAGTACCACCAAGCCTTTGACGCCTTTTTTCTTAAAATGCGCCAGCCATTGACGGACAATAATGGCTAGCACCGCTACTGTTACACAAAGTAAGCCACATCCATAGGTGAAAAAGCGCAATGCTGGATAAGAAAACAGAAGGAGCGAGACATAAGGCGGCTGCAAACTCGCCCCCGGAAGATAAGAGCCTGAAAAGCACAGGATTGCCCTGATAATATTAATAAGCGTAACAACAAACAGCAACACATAGATAATGATTTTATACCAGTTCATGGGAATCTCCTGTCGGTAAAAATCCGGTTGCTGATAAGGATTCCTCTGTATTTCTTGATATGGTTCTATCCGTGCACCACAATTTGTACAGATCTTCTG
Source organism: uncultured Clostridia bacterium (assembly GCA_944384915.1). Classification (GTDB taxonomy): domain Bacteria; phylum Bacillota; class Clostridia; order Oscillospirales; family Acutalibacteraceae; genus Heritagella_A. Next base: position 7,281 of record CALWVH010000102.1, read on the forward strand.
CTCTTGGTCTTCTATTTCTCGACCGCATTGAGGACAAAACATTCTTTTTACACTCCTTTTTCAATATTACACCAAATTTGTAAAAGTAATATTTATTATACCACTAGAAAATAGGCGTGTAAATAACACATAAAAACCCCCGCCGAATACCGACAAGGCATCCGACGGGGATGAGCTTAGTGGAAAAGATGGGCACGCTTTTTAAAGTAAACATGATTGAGAACCATCATGATTACAGCACCCAATATTGTACCAATAGACGAGACAGCCAACACAACAACCACCGCAGCAAATTCGTCGCTTCTCAAGGTATTCAATACCGGACTGAAAACGGCAAAGAAACCGATGATATAGATTAAGGAAACAACGGCATTACCGGCATATAGCAAAAGCAAACCGGTAATTCCCTTTTTATCGAAATGTGCCAGCCATTGCCGTGTGATGATTGCCAATACTCCCAAACCAATACATGCGATACCACAAAAATACAAAAGGAACCGCAGGGATGGGAATACCGCATAGACCATTTCTATGTTAACCTGCTCACCGATCATAGATGTAACACTGGAACCTGTAAAATACTGTACCGCTCCGATTACGTTACCAAGAACACTTAAAAACAGCATTACATAGATAACAAACTTATACCAGTTCATCGGAAGTTCCGGCTGATACATTCCTGACTGCTGATAGGTGTTAGGATATTGATAACCGCCGGGTTGCTGGTAGCCGTTGGGCTGCTGATAACCGCCGGGTTGCTGGTAGCCGTTGGGCTGCTGATAACCGTTGGACTGTTGGTAGCCGCCTGGCTGCTGATAGCCATTGGACTGTTGGTAGCCACTGGGCTGCTGATAGCCATTGGACTGTTGGTAACCGCTGGGCTGCTGATAGCCATTGGACTGTTGGTAACCGCTGGGCTGCTGATAGCCATTGGACTGTTGGTAGCCGCTGGGCTGCTGATAGCCATTGGACTGTTGGTAGCCGCTGGGTTGCTGATAACCATTGGACTGTTGGTAGCCGCTGGGTTGCTGATAACCATTGGATTGTTGATAGGCACTAGGCGGCTGATAGGGGGATTTTTCCTGTGGAACTGCATTTTCTATCCGAGTTCCGCAATTAGGACAGAAAATCTGTTTGCCGTTTTCCAGTTTCTTACCGCATTTGGGGCAAATCATATTCTACACTCCTTTATCACCTTCGACAAATCCTGACGAAAGCCGATATTCTTTATTGCCATTTTATCATGAAAGTGAAGGCGTGTAAATGAATTTTTCAATAAAACCACAAAATATTTCCTATTTTGCAAATTCCAACATACGTTTACGATAATACATATAGTTTTCGAAAGATACTTCCTCGGGTACTCCGTGGTCACAGGTAGGGATATATCCGCCCCGCTTTTTCATTACCGGCATAATCCGTTCGATTTCCCGGTCAATGGCCTCTTTGCCTTGGGCAATGATTCGTTTATCAAATCCACCGGAAATCAATAAATCCGGACGCTCCCTGCCAGTACGCACCACATCACATCCCGATGCAGCTTCAAAAGGACTGAGATAATCCATTCCAATCTCCTGATACAGATCGATCACCCCATCTGAGAATCCATCAGTATCCAACTGGAAGTGAAGCTTCCGGCTGGGGTCCAGCTGGCGCTTTTTGGCATTTTCCAAAAGCTGTTGGTAATAGGGGAAAAGGAATTCCCGGATCATATCGTGAGAGATCAAGGAACCGTGGTTATAGCAGATATCTTCCCCGAAAAAGATCTCGTCCAATGTCACATATTGCTGATGGCGGGCAATGACCGAATCGGCCAGCTTAAACCAGGTTTTCATGCAGTCATGGATCAAATCCGGGTCATCATAAAGCAAATACATCAAATCTAACGGCCCCATCAAACTACGTAGATACATATACCCGCCCACTACCTGCTGACACATGACTTGTCCTTCTCCAGCGGCCTTGACCGCCTGCGCCATCTTCTCCTCAAAGCCTTCATAGCGGGCAGGCGTTTTGGGGTCCATACGCCATTTACATTTTTCTTCCCAGCTCTTCATGTCTTTTACAGGGTGATCCTTGTATTCCGGCATGAATCCATTGCGGCGGTTTTTGAAACAAAGCACAGAACGTCCAGCAAAATCCTGCACCAGTTCATATTCGCCCCAGTCTTCCAACACCTTTTCCTCAAACACTGGACAAAAGCCAGCTTCGCACCAACCAAGGTCTCCTAGAAAATACTTTCCCTGAGGATCAAAACCAAACAGGCGATCCAGTTCCTCTTGTGTCACATTTTGATCTAAGTATCCTTCTTCCTTCCAACGGTCCATGGAATAAAAACCGAATTCTTTTTGATAAATACCTGCATCCGGTTTCATATTGTAGAAATCCCGCATTTTTCTTGCTCCGGGCGTCATCTCTTCATAGGGGACCATTGCATGTACTCCATCCTGTTTCACGTATAGAATCCTCCTTTTTAATACAGTATTTCTCCATAGGGGCATCTCCCAGACTTTTGACCTAAGTATATAAAAAAAGAGAAATTTCGCCTATAAAGCGATGTTATAAAAATATACAATTTTGTGACCTTCCTATTTTTGAAAAGGCTATTGTACTCCCGGAAGAAAGGGGGTATACTGAAATCAATTTTAAGCAAAGGAGGATTCCATGAGCTTATATCCAGAATATCATTTCACCAACCTTCACTTCGACAACACGGAGCTTTTATTCTGTGGAGCCCAACAGTGTCCTCCTAATCACTTGTACGGGCCATCGGTTCGCACCCACTTTCTCATGGTATTTGTTCATTCCGGAAAGGGCGTCTTCCGAGCCAGAAATATTCTCTACCATCTGGAAGCAGGCTCCACCTTTTTTATTTTTCCAGGGGAGATCACACTGTACCAGGCTGACGAAAAAGATCCCTGGCTCTATTCCTGGATTGGATTTCAGGAATTTTGTGCTGGGGGAAACAGTCAGCATAATCTCGTCCAGCTTTTTCTTCATTCCTCGGTGACCCCAGAATGTCCCGTTCATGTAGCAAAAGACCCTGATACTTTAGGACAGCTGTATCAAGAACTCTTCCGTTTGTGTGAAAGCAATTCCCGAGCTGTCCACCTAAAGGCAGCGTCTCTGTTTTTGGATATTTTATATCAGTACGCTAATTCTGAAAATCATCGGCCAGAGCCTAACGTCCCTGGTCCTATTAACTATAGTCATATGGATCTCTCTCTGGAATACATTAAAACCTACTATTCCTCCCCTATCTCAGTTTCGGATATTGCCGAATATTTGGGCCTTTCCCGGGAGTATTTCTGTCGGCTTTTTCACCGTCATTTTGGCGTTACACCCTCCCGTTTTTTGCGAGAATACCGGCTGAAAATGGCTTCTATCCTGCTGGTGACTACCGACAGCTCTATCAGCGAGATCGCTTCTCTTTCCGGATTTTCTGACTACAATTATTTTTCCTCCTGTTTTTCCGGCCTATATCATATAAGTCCATTACAATACCGTCAGGCAGCTCGGTGCCATGATTTGCTGCCCGACCCCTTTCAGCCAAACCGACAAATTTGTCCGGTGGATTTTTAAAAAACCAGCCTTGCTTTTTGAGATTGTTTTATGTATCATAAATAAAAATACGACTGATGGAAGTGATCAAAATGAAGGTAGAATTCTGCAAAGGAACTTTGGAAGACCGGCAGGATATCGTGGATTTTGGTGACCTGGTATTCAGCAAAAACAGCCGTCCCCACGATTTTCAGACTTTATTACCCAAACTGTATGGCCCTGCGTCTCAATTTGAACCCCTCCACTATCTGGTCAAAGAGGATGGGAAGATCCGTGCCATGATCTGTGTATTACCCATGGAATACCGGGTAGGAAACAAAATTCTGAAAATTAACGGTGTCGGAACGGTAAGTGTTCACCCTGCTGCCCGCAGCCGAGGATATATGAAAAAACTGATGGCATGGGCTCTGGAAGATATGGAAACAGAAGGATATGATTTCAGCGTTCTGGGAGGCCAGCGCCAACGGTATGAATATTTTGGCTACACGCCTATGGGAACACGGCTTCGCTATACGGTCACACGGGACAATTTGCGCCACCGCTATGCTGGGCGAACCTTTGCTTCCCTTCACCTTCGCCCCATGGAAGAAAAAGACGTGGCTGATTGTTATGCACTATATGAGCAGCAATCCATACGGGTCTGTCGCAGTCAAGAAGAGTTTCTAGCTGTTTTGCGTTCCTGGACAGCTACGCCGTGGGTGGTTGAGGAAAACGATTCTATTGTTGGGTATTTTTGCTCCAACGGGAATCTTTTGCCTGAAGTTCTTCTTCGGGACCCTGCTCTTCTTCCCGACCTGCTCCATACCTTTTTCCAGCAGTTTGGCGCACCGTCAGAAGCTATCCTGATTTTGCCGGAGTGGGATCTTACTTTTACCCCTGAACTGGGAAGACTGGCAGAAAGCATCCGTACAGAAGCGGATCATAACTACCGCATCTTTCATTTTGCGGATGTTGTTCAGGCTTTTTTACAGGTAAAAGCTGGATACACGCCTCTTCCTGACGGTCAACTGACTTTGACTGTGGATGGTGGAGAAACCTTTACCATTGTGGTGGAAAATGGAATTGCTTCGGTACAAAAAGCCGTATCCACCCCAGACGCATTGGCGCTTTCCCCTCTACAGGCAGAACGGCTTTTATTTACCAGAGAAGGCTGGCGTGAAATTCCACAGGCTGCTTCTTCTTTTTTGGTTCGCTCCTGGTTCCCCTTGCCGCTTTTGACGCCGGAACAGGATAACTGCTGATAAAAGTTCTTTAAACTTATTTTAACGAAAGGGATGTTATTGATGGATTCTGTTCTTCGAATTGGTGTAATTGGTCTGGGAGCCAGAGGAAGCGATCTGGTACCCCATGCCATCCTTCCCATCAAAGAGGCTCAGATTACTGCTGTGTGTGATGTGTATGATGATCGGGCCCAGGCCGCTGCTGACTTGATCTGGAAGACTCGGCACCAGATGCCCGCTGTTTATAATGATTACCGCAAACTTCTGTGCGATCCGCAAGTGGATGCAGTGGTGATCTCCGCATCCTGGGAAGCTCATGTTCCCATTGCTTTGGCCGCCATGCGGGCTGGAAAGATCACTGCTTCAGAGGTGGGAGGAGCTGCCACCTTGGAAGAATGCTGGGAACTGGTTCATACCTATGAAGAAGCCGGCACCCCCATTATGTTCCTGGAAAATTGCTGCTATGGCCGCGAGGAACTGATGGTCCTCAATATGGTTCGCCAGGGAATTTTGGGCGATATCGTCCACTGTGAGGGTGGATACCGCCATGACCTGCGGAACGAGGTGAGCTTTGGACGGGAGAATCGCCATTACCGTCTAAATCATTACCTCCACCGCAACTGCGAAAATTATCCCACCCATGAACTGGGGCCCATCGCTAAAATTCTTGATATCAACCACGGCAACCGGATGCTTACCCTCACCTCAGTTGCTTCCTCTGCCAAAGGGCTCCACAGTTATCTTGCTCGAAACAAAGGGGAAGAATATGACCTGACCCATGCCGAGTGGAAGCAGGGAGATGTAGTGACTACCACTATTCGCTGCGCGCAGGGACAGACTATTGTATTGACTTTGGATACCACCCTTCCCCGTTATTATTCTCGCGGGTTCCATATCCAGGGTACGTTGGGAATGTATGAAGAGGAAAACCGTTCCCTGTTCCTGGATGGTGTCCATAATAAATGGGACTTTGACTGGAAGCCCCAATGGGGAAATATTGAGGAATACCGGGAACAGTACGAGCACCCCATTTGGAAGGAATTTTTAAGCAATGGCATCACCGGCGGTCATGGAGGAATGGACGGACTGGTGATGGGTTCCTTTGTGCGCCATGCTCTTTCTGGTGAACCTATGCCCATCGACGTGTACGATATGGCCGCTTGGATGAGCATTACGGCTCTTTCGGAAATCTCTATTGCCAAAGGCGGCGCACCGGTGGAAATTCCTGATTTCACCAGCGGTCGTTGGATCTTACCTGACTGGAAAGCACCGGAACTATAAAAATGAAAAGGGAGCCCTCTCTGTGAGGAGAGCTCCTTTTTCATTCTGGTCTACGATTTTCTTACAGATTTCAGCGTTTTTCGTTGCGTCAGTTTTCAAAATAGAGTATAATAAAAAAAGTCCATCCATATATGGCAGCATTATAAAGAAGGAAAGGATGTATCCCCTTGAATATCATTCTCAGTGCTGACCGTACCTGTGATCTTACCCAGGAGCTTTGTGACCTGTTTGACGTTCATACGATCCCTTATCATATTGAACTGGAGGGTAAGGATTATCAGGACAGTGTAAATATTTTGCCGGAAGATCTCTACCGCGCTTGGTGGGACAAAAAGAAGCTACCTCGTACCAGCGCCATCAACGTGGAAGAATATGAAGCCTATTTTCGCCCTTGGGTGGAGGCAGGATACGAGGTGGTACATTTTTGCCTAGGAAGCTCCCTTTCCAGCAGTTACCGTAATTGCTGTCTGGCGGCAGAGAATCTGGGAGGCCATGTCCATCCCATTGATAGTCATTCCCTTTCTACAGGAACCGCTTTGCAGGTAATGGATTGCCGTGACCGCATTTGCGCCGGTGAATCCGCCAAGGATATTGCCGAGTATTTTACTCGTTCTACCCGAAAATACCATGCCAGCTTCATTCTAGATACGTTGGAATTTCTACACGCCGGTGGACGTTGTTCCGCAGTAGCTGCCTTTGGAGCGAACCTGTTAAAGCTCAAGCCTTGCATTGAGGTAGACAACACAAGCGGCAGCATGGGAGTCGGGAAAAAATACAGAGGCCGTTTGGACGCTGTACTGACACAATATACTCGGGAAAAACTGAACCAGTATTCGGATATCCGTACTGACCGAATCTTCATTACTCATTCTGGTATTGATCCCCGGTATGTAGAGGCTGTACGTCAGGCAGTAGACAGCCAGCTGCATTTTGAAAACATTTATGTAACACAGGCCAGTTGTACCATTTCCAGTCATTGCGGCCCCAACACTCTAGGAATTTTATTCGCCACAGAGTCTGAAGAAAAGTAATACACTTTTAAAAAATTATATCTATGAAACAACCCCCTGATACAGTTAAAAGTGACTGTATCAGGGGGTTTTATACAATAAAAAATTACATCAAGCAAATGACAACATCTGCATCCAGACCAACGCTTGCTCTACCACCAACACGGTGGCTACCGCTCCCAAAGCAACCGTGAGCAGACTGCGGTTTTTCCAGGCCAATATCAGCGCTACTGCCAGTCCAGCCAACGCCGACCAGATACTGGAGGTGGAATCTAATATGGCCGGAAATGTCATAGCCGCCAATACTGCATAAGGTACATAGGCCAAAAAGGATTTGACAAACCGGTTTTCAATCTTTTTGCGGAACAAGGTCAAAGGCAGCATTCGCACCAGATAAGTAACGCCGGCCATAATAAAAATGGAGATTAAAATGTAAGGGAGATTATCTATCATGATACTTCCTCCCTTTCCTCCTCTACCGGCCAACGCAATGCTGCAAAAGCCGCTGCTGGAATGGCGCAGAGGATAATCACCCAGCCAGAGGAAAGACTGTTTAGGCCAGGAATCCACTTAAACAGGCAGCTGAGCACCACAGCGATGATGACCACTACCGCCACCGGTTTTGCCTTTACCGCCGGGGGGATGATGATAGCTAGGAACATACCATAAATGGCGATTCCCAGCGCGCTGCGGATGGGCAGCGGCAAAATTCCCGCTGCTGTTGCGCCCAATAAAGTGCCCAGCGCCCAACCCACATAAGGCATAGAGATCAGGCCCGTGAGATATCGGGAGTTGACGGGTTCTTTCTGCTGCACCGCCACAGCAAAAATTTCATCCGTAACACCAAAGGATAATAGCAGCCGTTCCAAACTGGACATAGCTGGGTCAATTTTTTGTGAAAGCGAAAGCGACATCAGCAAATACCGCACATTGATAACAAAGGTGGTCACTGCCAGCTCTACATACAGCCCACCGCTTAAAATCAAATCCAGCCCGGCGAACTGCCCGGCGGAAGTTAGATTGGTCATGGAGATCAGTACGCCAACCCATGCCGGAAGGCCGCCTTCTACCACCATCATACCAAAAGCAAAAGATACGGACACATACCCCAGACAAATAGGCAGCCCGTCCCGCACTCCCTTGCTAAACGTCAACTTCATTCCCTCTTGTTACCCCTTTCCGTGAGGTATCGGGGCTTTGCCCCGAACCCCATTTAGGAAACTTTTTTGTAAAAAAGCTTTCCTAAAAACCTTCAAAAAACTTTGTGTATCAATGGCCAGCCCCCCCACATGGGGGGATGGCCATTGATGTATAAAATTCTTAGAGATTCTTAAGAACCTTCTTATAAGAAGGTTCTTAAGCGGGGTCTGGGGCAGAGCCCCAGTATCCCCATGTAAACGGGTTACAGCAGGG
>CALWVH010000103.1 GCA_944384915.1 uncultured Clostridia bacterium
CGCTACCCCCCGTATGGCGTTGACTGCCGCCGAGTATCTGGCCTTTGAAAAGAATATGCACGTGCTGGTCATCCTCACCGATATTACCAACTATGCCGATGCCCTGCGTGAGGTCTCCGCTGCCCGGAAGGAAGTGCCCGGACGCCGTGGCTATCCCGGTTATATGTACACCGACCTTGCTTCTCTTTATGAGCGTGCCGGACGGCAGAAGGGCAAAAACGGCAGTATCACCCTGATTCCTATCCTTACCATGCCCGAGGACGATAAGACCCACCCTATTCCCGACCTGACCGGTTATATCACCGAGGGGCAGATCATCCTGAGCCGTGAGCTGTACCGCAAGGGAGTCACGCCGCCCATTGACGTGCTGCCCTCTTTGTCCCGTTTGAAGGATAAGGGTATCGGCCAGGGCAAGACCCGTGCCGACCATGCAAACACCATGAACCAGCTGTTTGCCGCCTATGCAAGAGGCAAGGACGCAAAAGAACTGATGGTGATTTTGGGCGAAGCGGCGCTGACGGACATCGACAAGCTGTATGCTAAGTTTGCTGACGCTTTTGAAAATGAGTATGTCTCCCAGGGCTACAACACCAACCGGGATATTGAGGAAACCCTGTCCATTGGCTGGAAGCTGCTGTCAATCCTGCCCAGAAGCGAATTAAAGCGCATCAAGGACGAATTCCTTGACCAGTATTATACCGGCGAGACGGTGTAAGGGAAGGGGTGACAGCTTTTGGCAACGACCCATGTAAATCCCACCCGGATGGAACTGACCCGGCTGAAGAAAAAGCTGGTCACCGCCCTGCGTGGGCATAAGCTGCTCAAAGATAAGCGGGATGAACTCATGCGGCAGTTCCTGGACTTGGTGCGGGAGAATAAAGCCCTGCGGCAAAAGGTGGAAGCGGCCCTGGAAAGCTCTAACCGGCGGTTTATGCTGGCCCGGGCGGCCATGCAGGACGAAGCGCTGAACACGGCGCTGCTGGCTCCCAAACAGGAGGTTTTTTTGGAATGCGGCACCCGGAACGTCATGAGCGTGGAGATTCCCCAGTTCACCTATAAGACCCGTACGCCCAATCAAGGGGACATTTTCTCCTATGGTTTTGCCTTTACCTCTGGCGAGCTGGACGAAGCGGTGGAGTCTCTTTCGGGGATTTTGCCCGATCTTCTGCGGCTGGCGGAGACGGAAAAATCCTGCCAGCTGATGGCAGCGGAGATTGAAAAGACCCGCCGACGCGTCAACGCCCTGGAGCACGTGATGATTCCCGAACTACAGGAAAACATCAAGTATATCACCATGAAGCTGGACGAGAACGAGCGCAGTACCCAGATCCGGTTGATGAAGGTAAAGGATATGATGCTCAAGCAGGCTCACGGATATCCGGATTTGTAATGAAATCAAAAATGAAAAACAGCGGACAGTCCCAAAGTGGGTTGTCCGCTGTTTTGATAAGGAGATTGTGATGAAGAATCTATTCGGCTTACAATTTCGGGAAGGGCAGGAGGAAGGCGTTTTGGACGGGATGCCCTTTCAGTCTGCTAAGGTTTCCATACAGCAGGAACAGTTGTTGGTTAGGGCTGCGGAAGAATTAGAAGATTTAGAAAAAAGAGCGACGTTACATCCTATTCTGCAATTTGTCATGCAAATTAGTTTCTACATAGGGGGCTTGTGTTTACTGCCCTTTTTAGTGGATATTTGGAAGCTTTCCTTTCAGCAAGCCTTGAAGGGTAAGTGGTTTGTGCTGATTGCGGCTATTATTTTGGGAGGACTTTCCCTGGTTATTTTTCTAAAACAGCGCAAAAAAAGTCAGGAAGCCATGAAAACTGCCGAAGAAACCATGATGATGGAGCGTGCGCAGCGTCTGGATAGTGCCTCCCGGCAGGAGTTGGGAATACCGGAAAATGCCGCCGATATGGATATTATCTGGGTGACCTACCAAATCAAAAAAGGCCGAGAAAAAATTCTCGAAAATGAGAACTTCAGTATATATGCTTATTGCCAGGATAATTCTCTTTGCCTTGCCGATAATACCCAGGTTTTCAAAATTCCCCTTTCATCCATTCAAAAAGCGCTATGGGTAAAAAAGCGGCTCCTTCTCCCCGAGTGGAATAAACACGAACCTTATAATTCCAAAATCTATAAGCCTTATCACATCAGAAAAAATGACGCGGAACAGTACACCATCCGTGGATATTATTCTCTGCGGATTTCAGAAACTCGGGGCGAATTTGAGGTGATGGTGCCGGAATATGACGAAAAAATTCTGTTTTCCCTGCTCCCGCCCCAAATTCCAAAGGAGGAAATTTGATGAGACTTACCATCCATATTCACCCACCAGAAGGGGAAAGCCTTTGGGTAACAGTGGGGGAACAGACAAAACGCAGTGATGAAGAACATCGGAGTTTGCAGTTTGATTTGCCTGCGGGGGCATATCCGGTGGAGTTTCGTCAGGAAACGGAGGAACCTTCTTTCCACATCGCTAAATTACTGGCGTTTCTGATTTTTATGGTGCCTTGGGGCATTTTGAATGTACTGCTGATGAATGTAGATTCCCATTGGTGGAAAAACTGCAAAGCCTTTTGTCTGAAAGCGAAAACTGTTGTTGATTTGCAGCAGGATGAGGAATTTTCTTTTCAATTTGTAAACGCCAAATATGAAGAAAGCTGCCGGTGTTGGAAAATGCCGGAATATCAGGTACGACCTGCTCTGTCAGTACAGGAGAGGCTCCAACCCAATCCAATTTCTTTTATGAACGGGTATTTATCCTTCCTTGCCCGCGTGACATCGGTTTACGCGGTACTAGCATTGCTAATGGGAACATTGTCATACCTTACTTTTTCCAGCGGGATTGTGTGGGGTGGAATTTTATGTCTTGCCATATTGATAAGTTGTGGCACAATCACAATAGGTGTTGCTATTTATCACTATCAAAAAATGAAAAAATTAAAAAAGGCTTTTTCTGCACAGATTAAGCAGATGGAGGATAATAATTAAAAATAAATTTTCTCCGTTTTGTGGTTAAAACAACATACTTATTGGTGTGACTATGGTACACTAAGGCCACAGAAAATTTTAAATCACTAAAAGTTTGAATGATTGCTGCCGGGATACCGGCCAGAAACGGAGGAAGTAAAATGATTCGAAAGATTATCCATATTGACGAAGAAAAATGTAACGGATGTGGCGTCTGTGCCGAAGCCTGTCACGAAGGTGCTATCGGCATGGTGAATGGCAAAGCCAAGCTTCTGCGGGACGATTACTGCGACGGTCTGGGAGACTGCTTGCCTGCCTGTCCCACCGGGGCCATTACCTTTACGGAGCGGGAAGCCGCTGCCTATAACGAAGCCGCTGTGCTGGCTAATAAGCAGCAAAAGGCGACGCAATCGGCTCCGCTGCCCTGCGGATGTCCAGGCAGCCAGTCCCGGAGTTTGCACCGGGAAGAGGAGGTGTGCCGGAGGGAGGACGATACCCCGATAGCCAGCCAGCTTTCCCAGTGGCCGGTGCAGATCAAGCTGGTGCCGGTAAACGCCCCGTATTTTGACGGTGCAAAGCTGCTCATTGCCGCGGATTGCTCCGCCTATGCCTATGGAGATTTCCATCGGCGGTTTATCAAAGGGCACATTACCCTGGTAGGCTGTCCCAAGCTGGACGGGGTGGATTATTCCCAAAAGCTGACAGAGATCATTCGGAACAACGACATCCAGAGCGTGACCATTGTACGCATGGAGGTTCCCTGCTGCGGCGGGCTGGAACAGGCCGCCAAGCAGGCGCTGCAAAATAGCGGGAAATTTATCCCCTGGCAGGTAGTAACCATTTCCACCGACGGCCGGATTTTGGAATAATCGTTAAATAGGAGAAAACAGGCAGGAACCGGAATCCCGGCTCCTGCCTGTTTTTGTATCCGCAAGCGGTTTATTTTGCTTCCAAAATGGCTCCACGGTTACCAGAGGTGACCAGCGCCGCATATCGAGCCAGGTATCCGGTAGTAATCTTGGGCTGACGGGGCTTCCAAGCAGCTTTGCGCTTGGCCATTTCCTCGTCGGAGATCTCCAGCTGGATGGTGTTTGCCATAATATCGATGGAGATAGTGTCCCCTTCCTCTACCAGAGCAATGGGGCCTCCCACTGCTGCCTCGGGGGAAACATGTCCGATGGCTGCACCTCGGGTAGCGCCGGAGAATCGGCCGTCGGTGATGAGGGCAACGGTGCTGCCCAGGCCGCGGCCTACAATAGCAGAGGTGGGGTTGAGCATTTCCCGCATACCGGGGCCGCCCTTGGGGCCTTCATACCGGATGACTACCACGTCACCAGGAACGATTTTGCCGCCGTTGATGGCTGCCAGAGCGTCCTCCTCACAGTCGAACACCCGGGCCGGGCCGGAGTGGCGCAGCATTTCCGGCGCGACAGCCGAGCGCTTTACCACGCAGGAGTCGGGGGCCAGGTTGCCACGGAGCACGGCGATACCACCGGTAGTGCTGTAGGGGTTCTCCACCGGGCGGATAACCTCCGGGTTCTTATTGATACTATTAGCGATATTCTCGCCTACAGTCTTGCCAGTGCAAGTGATGTTATCCAGATCCAACAGGCCCAGCTTGCTGATTTCCTTCATCACGGCATATACGCCGCCAGCTTCATTGAGATCTTCCATGTGATGGGGGCCAGCAGGGGCCAGATGGCACAGGTTGGGGGTCTTGTCGCTGATGGCATTAGCAATGTCCACATTCAATTCGATACCGGCTTCATGGGCGATGGCGGGCAGGTGAAGCATACTGTTGGTACTGCATCCCAGAGCCATATCCATGGTAAGAGCATTGCGGAAAGCGCTCTCGGTCATGATGTCCCGGGGACGGATATTTTTACGGATCAGTTCCATGATCTGCATACCGGCGTGCTTTGCCAGCCGGATACGCTGGGAGTAGACCGCCGGGATGGTGCCGTTGCCGGGCAGACCCATGCCCAATACCTCGGTGAGGCAGTTCATAGAGTTGGCGGTGTACATACCGGAGCAGGAGCCGCAGGTGGGGCAGGTCTTGTTTTCAAATTCCAGCAGCTTGTCATCGTCGATCTTCCCAGCATTGTAGGCGCCTACTGCCTCGGAAATGCTGGAAAAGCTCACCTTGCAGCCGTCCACAGTACCGGCCAACATGGGACCACCGCTAACAAAGATGCAAGGAATATTCAATCGAGCCGCTGCCATGAGCAGACCGGGCACGTTTTTATCGCAGTTGGGTACCATTACCAAAGCGTCAAAGGCGTGAGCCATGGCCATGGCCTCGGTGGAGTCGGCGATGAGATCACGGGTTACCAGGGAGTACTTCATGCCCTGATGTCCCATGGCCAAACCATCGCATACGGCAATGGCCGGGAACACGATAGGGGTACCGCCAGCCATAGAAACACCGGTTTTTACGGCTTCCACAATTTTATCTAGGTTCATATGGCCGGGAACAATGTCGTTCTGGGAGCTGACGATTCCTACCAAGGGACGTTCCAGCTCTTCCTGGGTAAAGCCCAGAGCATTAAACAGGGCCCGGTGGGTGGCGCTCTTTACGCCTTTTGTTACTGCGTCGCTATTCAAAAGAGACCCTCCTTTAAATTGTCATCCGAAGTTGTATAATCACATTATAACTTGTCAGACAACAAAAGTCAACACCAACCCCTGGAAACAGGAGATGGTGTTGAAGATCATTCCACCCGGAGCAGGGCCTCAAACACACCAATGTGCCGGGAAGTATAATTTCGGTCTACATGAAGGGAACCAAAATACCATTTTTTATACTTGATGGTCTTGGCTACTTCCTCAAAATAGGTCTCCAGCGGAGTGCGTTCCCGGGGATCATCAAACCGCCGGCCGGCTCCAGGATAGGGGGAATGAGTAATGATATAATCGACTGTCAGGTCGTGTTTACGCAGATTATCCACGCCAATATTCATTTCATCGATATTAGGCATTTCTCGTTCCCACCAGCATCCGGCCTCAATACGCATCTGTTTCTCCGGGCTTTCGCCGCCGCCAAAGGTAAAAAAGGTTTTGCCTTCCAATGTGAACACCCCGCCGCGCATCAGATGTACGATATTATCTCGAATACGGTGAACCCGCCCGCCGTTCCAATCCTCCTCAGCAAAGCCCTCCAGCAGGTCAAAATTTTCGTGAGTACCGTCAACAAAGGCAATGGTGTATTTCTTTTTGGAGAGCTTTTCTAGTGCCTTTTTCTCCTCATCACTGTTATTCCAAAGAAAGCCGAAATCACCGCAAACAATCAGAGTGTCGCCGCGTTTGAGGCGTCGCATCCGAAAAGTTTCCAAACGGGAAAGATCTCCATGAAGATCGCCGGTAATATAAATCATAGTTAGGTACCTCCTAAGGTAAAACGAAAGAAAATCGGGAATCTGCCCGAATCCTGTCGAAAAATAAATCATGATTAATTGGAAAAGCCACTTTCCAATAAGGGAATTAACTGTTATACTAAGAAGTAAACATAAAATTACATATAGAGAAGGGTGTAACCTTCACAAAATATCATACCACACCAAAGGAGAAAGTTCCATGAAAAAAATACGAAAATTCTTTGGAAGCCTTCTGTGTCTTGCAATTTGCTGCTGTATGGTATCTTCCAGCTTTCTACAGGCGGAAGCCGCCATTTTTACAGTGGACTTCGATTTAGAAAGTGAAGGGGTAGTGCTAGTCAATCTGGATACTGGTATTGCCGTATTTGAGAAAAATGCAGATGAAAGGTTGGAGCCAGCCTCTATCACTAAGATCATGACGTATGTGGTGGTGTGCGACCATGTGGAAGATCTGGAAAATACCAAGACCACTGTAAGCGCCAATATCAATAAAGAGCTTACTGGTACAGGAAGCTCTATGTCTGGCGTAATCGAAGGGGAAGAGCTGTCTATTTTGGAATTACTGAATTTGATGATGGTACCTTCTGGTAATGACGCAGCTTTAGTTTTGGCAGAATATGTAGGCGGCGGCGACTGGCATAAATTTGTGGATATGATGAATGAAAAGGCAGAGGAGTTGGGATGCGAAGATACCCACTTCGCTAATCCTCATGGCCTTCATGATGATAACCACTATACGACTCCAAATGATATGGTAAAGATTACCCAGTACGCATTGGAGCTTCCGGAGTTTACCAAAATCACCAATCAATTGTATTATACTTTGCGGGCGACAAATAAAAGCAGCGAGCCCCGCACCGTATATTCTACTAACCGTATGCTCAACCAGAATATTGATAACGGTGAATACTATTATCAGTATGCGCAAGGAATCAAGACTGGTTCTCATGATGAGGCCGGTTACTGTCTGGTGTCCACAGCAGTAAAGAACGGTTACAGCTATTTATGTGTAGCGATGGGATGCCCGTATTACGATAAAGACGGAAACCCCAATCACCATGGAGAAATGCTGGACAGCCGAAAGCTGTATGAATGGGCATTTGAGAATTTAAGCATGACATCGGTGGTAGCCCAAGGAGACCCCCAGGGGGAGGTTAAATTGGAATACGCCTGGAATAAAGATACTCTGCTGGTAGAAGCCGCTCAAGATTTTAACACGATTTTGCCTAAGAGCGTAAAGGCCAGTAGTATTGTGGTGACAACGGATCTGCCGGAATCCGTAGAGGCCCCTGTACAGAAAGGGGAGAAGATTGGTACTGCTACTCTGAGCTATGCGGGGCAGGAACTCACTACTATTGATTTGGTAGCCGCAGAATCAGTAGAGCGGAGCAATGCTCTGCATACGTTAAGCCAGATTGAATCCGTTGTGACTTCGAAGTGGTTTATCGGAATCGTGGGACTGATTATTTTTCTGGTAATAATTTATATCATACTGGCGTTGATCTATAATCGGAAGAAGAAAAAGCTGAAGAAGGTAAAGAAGTACAGGAGAATGTAAAGAAAAAATGGAGTTTCAAGAGCTTTGCGAAAGAGCATTCCATGTGGTAAATCCCAGATGCCTTTCTGATACAGCAGAAGCGGGCGGAGTTGGTGCTGCTTTGGAAACAGAGAATGGAAATGTATATGTAGGTGTCTGTATCGATACAGCCTGTTCTATTGGTTTTTGCGCAGAGCATGCTGCTGCGGCGGCTATGGTAACAGCTGGGGAAAACCGAGTGGTAAAAATGGTAGCAGTCGACCGGGATGGCAAACCCATGCCTCCCTGTGGGCGTTGTCGAGAGCTGATTTCTTCTCTGCATCCTGAAAATCGGCAAGCCTTGGTGATGGTGGACAGAGAGACCGTGCTCGCTTTGGAGGAACTCCTCCCTTATGACTGGAAATGTTCTAAAGATCAAAAATAGGAGAATGGGTTATAGAAAAGATATCCCCGACAGGTTATGTTTAGAAATAATATCCCGGGATTATCTTTGGAGGGAAAATCATGGGAAATGTATCAGAAGCAGTTATGCAGGAGGCCATGGCTGCCTGGGGATTTGACAAAACTGTAATAGAAGTCGTGCGCTATGGTAAGGGCCATATTAATGATACTTTCTGTGTAGAGACACAGGAAGGACAGAAAAAGCGCCGTTATATCCTACAACGTATGAGCAAAACCGCTTTCCGACATCCAGAACAGTTGATGGCTAATATTGTAGGAATAACGGATTATCTCAGCGAAAAAATCCGGCAAGTGGGAGGAGACCCAGAAAGGGAGACTGTAACAGTAAAACGCACCCGCAACGGAGAGTTCTTTTTCACTGATAGCGAAGGTAGTGCATGGAGAGTCTATCCCTTTATTGAAGATACGGAGTGCTTGCAAAATGCGGTCACGCCGGAATTATTTGAGGCATCCGCCAGAGCGTTTGGTCGATTCCAGTATATGTTGAAAGACTATCCCGCGGATACTTTATATGAGACGATAGAGAGGTTCCACGATACAGAAAATCGTTACCAGAATTTGATGAAAGCGGTTGAAGCGGATGTTTGCAAAAGAGCTGCAAGTGTGCAAACTGAAATCGAATTTGCCAAAGCTCGAAAAAAAGATTGCAGTGTATGCCTACAGGCTTTGCGAGAGGGAAAACTGCCACTGCGGGTGACACATAATGATACGAAGCTCAATAATATTCTTATTGATAAAACTTCGGGAAAAGGTCTATGCATTATCGATTTAGATACTGTGATGCCTGGATTGGCCTGTAATGATTTTGGCGATTCTATTCGGTTTGGCGCCAACCACAATGCAGAGGATGAAAGAGATCTGAGTAAAGTAAACTTTGACCCGGAATTGTTTGAGGTTTATACCAGGGGATTCTTGCAAGGGGCACAGGGTGTGATCTCCTCGCAGGAAAAAGAGTATCTTCCTTGGGGAGCAAGGCTGATGACCTTGGAGTGTGGGATGCGTTTCCTTACCGATTATCTAGAGGGGGATCATTATTTTGCCGTTCACCGGGAGGGCCAGAACCTGGATCGTTGCCGCACACAGTTTAAACTGGTTTCGGATATGGAAAAGTGTTGGGACCAGATGCGGGAGATTGTAAGAAAATATTGATTTTCTAAGAGTTTGGAAATAAAAAGTGCCGTTGCAGAGTAAATTTCTGCGGCGGCACTTTTTTATAATATTGGGAATATTAGTCAACAGCTTGCAGGGTATCCTCCAAAATATCACGTGGAAGACGTTCTGGCGCAGGACCTGAGGATTGACGAACTACTAGCTTAGCATGAAGAAGTAAAGTGCTGATAGGAATGTTCCCCAACAGGCTATCCAAAGCGTAAAAAGCACTTTTTCCAATACCGGTACGGTTTTGCTGTACCGTAGTCATAGGAGGCATGGTATAAGCGCAGAAAGGCAAATCGTCAAACCCGATGATGCTGATATCTTCCGGAATACGAAGTCCTAATTCCTGACAGTGGATCATTACTGTATGAGCGAGCAGGTCATGACTGCATACGATAGCGGTAACGCCTTTTTTCAGCAGGCGAGGCAGATGCTTTTGCAGGCACTCAGAAAAAAGGTAGGCATTGCCGCCCAAACCGGGATCATCGGCTAAACCATATTTGCGCAGGGAGTGGAAAAAAGCACTGTACCGCACCTGGTTTACATAGGCGCCCAGAGCACCGCTAAGATATCCGATTTTTCGGTGTCCCTGATTTTTTAAGTAGGAGATGGCCAGGTTCATCCCTTCGTTGTTATCGATTCCTACATAAGTGGTATTGGGATTTACTTTCACGTAGTTATCAAAGAGCACAGCAGGGGTTTGACTGGTGCGAAACTGATGGAGCCACGGATCGGACAGGGAAAGGCCCAGAAACAGGGCGCCCACATAATTTCGTTTAAGCATATATTCGTCATAAGGGGTGCTGTTTTGAATATGATCGTCCAATTCTTCCACAGCCACAATATACCCGGCAGGCTCCGCCATTTTTCGAAACCCGATTATGATATCATATCCAAAGTCACTGGGGCTGGTATAAGTCATATTTTTTACGAAAATGCAGAGCTGTTTAGCTCCTTTTTTTCGCATGGAGCGAGAATATCCCAATTCTACAGCGGTTTCTAACACGGTTTTTCGCAAGGTTTCGCTCACATCGGGAGCACCGTTCAGGGCTTTGGAAACCGTTCCTTTTGAAATATCCAGTTTTTTGGCGATATCTTCAATTCTAATCATATGGTCTCCTTTTCCCGAATTACACAATAAATATGCTTATGTAAAACATTATAATCCCTTTTTAAAAAAAATCAATTCCACAAACTGCACGAAAACCCGAGTTTAGAATAGTTTCGACAGAATATTCGCCATAAATTCCAACAAATAACAGTTTTTGACCTTGTGCAAACTGAATAAAGTGCAAAAAGTACATAAAATAATCTTGACTGTCAATTATTTAAGGAGTATATTTTAACTAGCGAAACTTTACGAAACAAAATACAGGGAGGTAATCAATCAATGCGTAAGGGTATAGTAAAGTTAGTCGCAGCAATGTGCGCCGGAGCACTGCTACTGTCCGGTTGCGGGATCGTTCCGGGCACATCGGACGGCGAGGTGGAAAAAGTCCGTTTGATGGTTTGGTCCCCTTCAGAGGATCAGTCTAAGGACAGTGGGCAGTGGCTGCAAGCCTGCTGTGAAAAGTTTGCGGAGATGCATCCGGAATGGGATATTACATTTGTATATGGCGTATCTGATGAAGCCAGTGCTGGTGTAGCAGTTGCCCAGGACCCGGATGCCAGTGCCGATGTGTTTATGTTCCCCAATGACGGCGTACCTACCATGCGGGACGCCAACGCGCTTGCTAAGTTCGGAGGAAAATATGCCGAGGAGCTGAAGGCCACCAACAGTGAAGAGCTGCTGGACTCTTTGACAGTGGATGGGGATATTTACGGCGTGCCCTTTACTACTAATACCTGGTATATGTTCTACGATAAGAGCGTGTTCAGTGAGGAGGACGTAAAGAATCTGGATACCATGCTGGAAAAGGGCGTGGTTTCCTTCCCACTGACTAACTCTTGGTATCTGCCGGCCTTCTATTTCGGTAACGGCTGCACCCTGTTCGGAGACGGCACACAGGAAGAACTGGGAGCAGATTTTGCCGGAGAAAAGGGAACCGAAGTAACCGAATACCTTCTGGATCTGGTGCAAAATCCCAACTTTAAGATCGATGCCGACGGTTCCGGTTTGGCGGGAATGCGTGATGGTAGTATCAACGCCATGTTCACCGGTTCTTGGGAAGCAAATGCTATTAAAGAAATTTTGGGAGACAATATGGGAGTTACTTCCCTTCCCACTTACACCCTCAACGGCGAAGAAAAGCAGATGTACGCATATGCAGGCTCTAAGGCGATTGGTGTGAACACTCACACCAAATATATGGTGCAGGCAGTGGAATTGGCTATGTACCTGGGGTCCGCAGAAGCACAGGAACTTCATTATGAGCTTCGCAATGTGATTCCCTGTAATACCGAACTGCTGGCGGACCCGGAGATCGCCGCTGATCCTCTGGTACAGGCCCAGAACAATACCTTTAACTATACTTCCATTCTCCAGCCATTTGTTTCCAAGATGAACAACTGTTGGACGCCTGTGGAAAATATGGGTAAGGCTATCCGTAACGGTGATGTGACGAAGGAAAACGCTGCGGAACAGACCCAGGCCATGGAAGACGCCATGAACAGCGACGGAATATAAGATGAAGAAAAACGAGGTGGTATTATGAAGCGGAAAAATATGGAAGGCGTTTCTCCCTATACCTGTATCGGAGCCCTGCGGCAGGGCGGGACCGAGACCCGTTTATCGGCCCTGGTAATGGGACTGGGCAATATTCTTCATAAGCAGTATATCAAAGGCGCGATCTTTTTCTTAACAGAGGTCGCTTACATCTGGTTTATGATCCAGTATGGCTTCTATAACCTGAAAATGCTGATTTCCTTGGGAAGCGTAGAACAAGAGGAGATCTGGAACGAGGAACTGCAGGTGTATCAGTACACGCAGGGCGATCAGTCGGTACTGCTGTTATTATATGGTATCGCCACTATTATGCTGACCCTGATTATGTTCTGGATTTGGCGGGGTACCCTAAAGAGTGCCTATCAGGCGGAATGCCTGACCAAACAAGGCCGCCATGTCAATAGTTTTGTCGATGATATCCGTTCCCTTTTTGATGAGAACATCCACCGGCTTCTGATGACGCCCTCCATGTTATTTATTACGATTCTTACAGTTCTGCCTTTGATCTTCATGATCTCTATGGCATTTACCAACTACAGCAGAATTGGTAATCACCTGGTGCTCTTTGACTGGGTGGGACTGGAGAACTTTGCTGCCCTGTTTGATTCCAACAGCGTGTTGGGTAGTACCTTCTGGTCGGTATTGGTTTGGACTTTGGTCTGGGCGGTATTCGCCACCTTTACCAACTATTTCTTCGGTATGATCCTTGCTATTGTCATCAACCGCAAGGAGACCCGTGCCAAAGGTTTTTGGCGATTCTGCTTTGTGCTTTCCAGCGCAGTGCCCCAATTTGTTTCTCTGTTAATTATGCGCACCATGCTCCAGCCGGAAGGTGCGGTAAATGTGCTGCTGCGCAGCCTGGGCCTTATTGCTCCCGACGCCAGCCTGCCTTTCTTCACCGACCCCACCTGGGCAAGAGTGACGGTCATTGTCATCAATATCTGGGTAGGCGTGCCCTATACTCTGCTCCAGCTCACCGGCGTGCTGAAAAATATTCCCGGTGAATTGTATGAAGCCGCTACTGTGGATGGCGCAGGCCCGGTTAAGACCTTTATTCATATTACTCTGCCCTATATGTTCTATGTCACCACACCATATCTCATCGCTGCCTTTACCGGTAACGTAAACAACTTTAACGTGATCTACCTGCTTTCCGGCGGCGACCCGGTAACCAACCTCTCCTCTACTGCAGGCGACACTGACCTGCTGGTCACCTGGCTGTATAAACTGACCGTGGATAAGCAGTATTATAATGTGGGTGCTGTTGTCGGTATTTTGACCTTTATCATTCTATCTATCGGTGCACTAATCACCTACCGTCACAGCAAGTCCTATAAAGAGGAAGGGGGATTTTAAATCATGGCAAAGAAAAAGAGCGCAAAGGCGGCAAAGATCCGCAATAATATTATCGTTCATACCGTACTGGCAATCCTGGCGGCAATCTGGGTATTCCCGGTGCTGTGGGTGGTTATGACCAGCTTCCGGGCGGAAAAGGGCTCCTATGTGTCCACCTTCTTCCCCCAGTCCTTTACCTTTGATAACTATATCAAACTGTTTACCGGTACCACGGTGCTCAACTTCCCACAGATGTTTATGAACACCCTGATTATCGCCATCTGTTCCTGTATCCTGTCCAGCTTTTATGTGTTGTCAGCTTCCTATTGCTTGTCCCGCGTGCGGTTCCGTATGCGCAAGCCTTTTATGAATATGGCCATGGTGCTGGGACTGTTCCCGGGCTTTATGTCCATGATTGCCGTGTATTTTATCCTCAAGGCGGTGGGACTCACCGAGGGTTCCCTCATCCGTCTGGCCCTGATCCTCTGCTATTCCGGTAGTGCAGCACTGGGCTTCCAGATTGCCAAAGGCTTTTTTGATACTACCCCCTATGCTATTGACGAGGCAGCACTCATCGACGGCTGTACTCGGGGCCAGATCTTCCGGAAGATCACCCTCCCGTTGAGTAAACCTATTGTCATCTATACTGTGCTTACTGCCTTTATCGGCCCCTGGGTGGATTTCATCTTTGCAAAGGTGATCTGCCGTGCCAACTCCGACCAGTACACGGTGGCTATCGGTCTGTGGAAGATGTTGGAGAAAGAATATATCGATAGCTGGTATACCTGTTTTGCTGCAGGCGCAGTAATTATTTCCATTCCCATTGCCCTGTTGTTCCTCAAACTGCAAAAGTATTACGTAGACGGCATGGCCGGCGCAGTCAAGGGATAATGGGAGAACGAGATGGAAGATTTACGGCAAAGATTCAACAGTAAACGATTTGCCAAGCAATACCATTATGACGGTGCTCTGGGGGCTGTATGCAGCCGGGAGGGGACATCCTTCCGGCTGTGGGCCCCCACAGCCACATCCGTGGAGCTTCGGCTATATCAAAAAGGTCATAGCGTGAGTCCGTATTTTCAAACCGCCCTTTCCCGAGAAGAAAAAGGGGTGTGGGTTTGGTCTTCCCCCGAGAACCTGGATGGTGTATACTATGATTATGTGGTTACTGTGCAGGGCGTTTCTCGAGAGACGGCAGATCCCTACGCTCGGGCCTGCGGCCTTAATGGCAGCAGAAGCATGGTCATCGACCTTTCCCGCACTAATCCTAAGGGTTGGGAGCTGGATATGCCGCCGGAGAGACAACCGGAGGATATCATTTATGAAGTTCATGTTCGGGAATTTTCTTGGGCGGAAAGCGGAGGTTTTCCAAAAGAAGCAAGAGGGAAATATAAAGCTTTTTCCTGTACAGATACCACACTGTACAACGATGGGACGCATCCCACTGGGATAGGCTGGATGAAGCAGCTGGGCGTTACCCATGTGCAGCTGATGCCGGTGTTTGACTATGCTTCTGTGGATGAGGAAAACCCGGAAGGCAGTTTTAACTGGGGATATGACCCCTTAAACTATAATGTGCCCGAAGGGTCCTATTCCACCGACCCCACTAGGGGAGAGGTGCGTATCCGGGAATTTAAGGAGATGGTACAGTCCCTGCATCAAAATGGCTTTCGGGTCATCATGGATGTGGTGTACAACCACACTTACCATCGAGATTCTTGGCTGGAGCGGACAGTGCCCGGTTATTACTACCGCCAATACCCTGACGGCAGGATTTCCGACGGTTCCGGATGCGGTAATGACATTGCTTCTGAGCGTTCCATGTGCGCCAAATATATTCTGGATTCTGTCCTTTACTGGACAGAGGAATACCACATCGACGGCTTTCGGTTTGACCTGATGGGCCTTTTGGATACCCAGCTTATGGAGACCATTCGAAAAGAGCTGGACGCCCGGTGGGGCAGAGGGGAAAAGCTGGTATACGGCGAGCCTTGGACTGCGTGGGAAACTGCCATGGCCCGAGGGTTCCATCCCGCAGATAAAAAACACCTTGCCGGGATGGATATGGAGATCGGCGCGTTTTGCGACGGCGTCCGGGATGCTATAAAAGGCTCGGTAATGGATGTCGCAGCTCGTGGATTCGTTAACGGCGGTCGCCATAAGGAGGAGCAAATCCTCCACAGTGTTTCCGGTTGGTGTGGAAAATACCGCCGGTTCTCTGCCGCGGCACCCTCTCAGGTTATCAACTATCTTTCCTGCCATGACAATATGACAATATGGGACAAGCTGGTGTTTACGCTAGACCCACAGAAACAATATGATAAATTTTCTTCCCAGGTGCTTCGAGCTAACCGGCTTGCAGCAGCAATCTGTTTTACCTGCCAAGGACGGTTATTCCTCCTTTCTGGAGAGGAATTTGGACGTACCAAGGAGGGGGAAGGCAACACCTACTGTTCGCCTATTTCCCTCAATCGTCTGGACTGGGAGCGGGCATGGCAGAACCGAGAATTGGCAGAGTATTATCAGGGGCTTTTTGCCCTGCGAAAAACACTGCCTGCCTTGTGTGATAAATCAATAGAAGCCCGGGATCGAATTTTGCAAAGCAAAATTTTGCGGTCCGGCTGTGTGCAGGCGCTACTGGACAACACCGGCGGCAATTACCGGCAGCTTCTGCTAGTGTATAACGCTTCTCATACCCCACAATCTATCTCGCTGACAGACGGCTGGTTCCTTCTGGCAGACGGCGAAAACAGTTTTCTCTGGCGGGAAGAACATCCGGTATCACAGCTGGAAGTTTCGCCGGTTTCAGCGATGATTTTGGGTAAAAAATAATGTGATAAAGCGGGGGTTCCCCATGAAATTTTTCTATGGAAAACATGATTTTTCCAGTATAGAACGAAGTCGGGAAAGCGGCTGGCTGCTGACCAACGGTCTGGGCGGCTTTTCCTCCATGACCATTGCCGGGGAGGCGTCCCGGAACGATCATGCAGTGCTGATGGCTTGTACCAAAGCGCCTAACTATCGGGTCAACGTGGTGCACCGGCTACAGGAAATTCTATCGATAGGGGAAGAAAATGAGTTCCTATCTACCCAACAATTTACCGAACGCCAGCCGGAAAACGGCTGGAAACATCTTTCCTTTATGGAAGTGGACGGTTTGCCTCGATGGCTCTTTCAGTGGAAGGGGATACAGATAGAAAAGCAGGTGGCCATGGCCTATGGGGAAAATACCGTGGCCGTGCAGTATCGAGTGTACAATGATACCCAACTTCCCTGTACTCTGCGTGTACGCCCCTGGATGCAGTTTGCTCCCAAGGGGGAAGACCTTGCGCCGGAAACGGAATTTCTAGTGCAGGGGGATACGGTGGAAGCGGCAGGCCTTCGGCTCCGTGTGGTGACCAATGGCCTGCTCACCAAAGAACCCCTGCAAAAAGAAACTCTCTTTTATTCATATGACATCTGCGACGGCCGGCGTTCTACCGGGGAAGCAGCCGCGATGCTTTCCATAGACAAAGAGGTTCCCGCTGAGCACACCGGTCTGCTGGAACTGGTCTTTTCTCTGGAAGAATCGCCTCTGTGCTGTGAAAAGATCCTGTATCAGGCGCAGCAGCGCCGCAGGGCGCTGGTTGCCCGGTGCGGCCTAAAGGGCCAGCTGGCTTGCCAGCTGGCGGAAAGCGCAGACGCTTTTATTGCCAGACGGGATTCCACCGGCGGCAGTACCATTCTGGCTGGGTATCCCTTTTTTGCCGATTGGGGACGGGACACCATGATCGCTCTGCCCGGCTGCACCCTTTCTACCGGCCGGTATGAGGAGGCCAAAAGTATCCTGCAAACCTTTATGGAAAACGAGCGAGACGGCTTAATGCCCAATCTTTTCCCGGAAGGGGAGAGCGAGCCCCTTTACAACACCGTAGATGCAGCACTGCTGTTTATCAACTGTGTGTACCTGTACCCCTGGTATACTGGGGACAGCGATTTTGTCCGGCAGGCATACCCGACTATGGAAAAGATTATGGAGTGTTATCAAAAAGGGACGAAGTACCATATCCGCATGGAGGAAGATGGATTGATCGCCGCTGGGGACGAGCTGGAGCAGCTTACCTGGATGGATGTGCGGATTGGAGATCATCTTCCCACCCCGCGCCATGGAAAGCCAGTGGAGATCAATGCCTACTGGTATAACGCTGCCTGTGTAATGGATGCGCTGGCCTCCATAGCAGGTAGAGACGGCGCCCCCTACCGGGAACTTTCCCGCAAGATCCGGGATTCCTTTCAGGAAAAATTTTGGTGGGAAGAAAAGCACTGCTTGCGGGATGTGCTTTCTGGAGGGCCTGATGAGGAACAGCTCCGCTGTAACCAGATCTGGGCAGTGTCCATGCCCTTTACCGTGCTGAACCCTGAACAGGAGAAACAGGTGGTGGAGGCAGTGGGAAAAGCCCTCTATACCCCGCTGGGCCTGCGTACACTGGACCCAAAGGACCCGGATTTTCACCCCACCTATGGCGGACCTCAGGAAGAAAGGGATTTGGCATACCATCAGGGAACGGTATGGCCTTTCCCATTAGGAGCCTATTATCTGGCTTATTTGAAAGTACACAGTCATTCTACCGAAGCGGCCCGTCGGGTCAAGAGCCAAATGGAAGCTCTGCTTCCTGCATTGCGGGAGGGCTGTGCCGGACAGCTGCCGGAAATCTATGACGGCGAAAATCCCACGGTTTCCCGAGGCTGCTTCGCCCAGGCATGGAGCGTGGGCGAGCTGCTGCGGGCGGCGGAACAGCTGGAACGAAATGATATTTGCATTTGAGAGGAGACAACGATGATGGAACAGGCATTGCAGAAAATTCTCAAAGAGAAGTTTAATAAAACATTGGAGACGGCGGACAGCCGGGAAATTTATATCGCCCTGCTGTACTTTACCCGGGATAAAATGGCGGATATGCCCAAGAACGAAGGAAAGCGCAAGCTGTATTATGTTTCCGCAGAATTCCTGATTGGTAAGCTGCTCTCCAACAACCTCATCAATCTGGGGCTGTTCGACGAGGCTCGGGAGCTGCTCCGCCGCTACGGTCATGAACTGACAGAGATCGAGGAAGCGGAAAACGAGCCTTCTCTGGGTAACGGCGGTTTGGGACGACTGGCCGCCTGTTTCCTGGATTCTATCGCCAGCCTGAACCTGTGCGGCGATGGCGCGGGCCTCAATTATCACGACGGCCTGTTTTATCAGAAACTGGAAAATAATCATCAGTGCGAGGTAAAGAATCCCTGGATTACCCCCGATAGCTGGCTCATGGATACCGGTGTCCACTTTACCGTGGAGTTTGCCGATTTTACCATGGATTCCGTCATGTATGATATCTGTGTTCCCGGCTACCGCGGACATCGCAATACTCTGCACCTGTTTGATTCCCCCAGCGTGGACGAATCCATTATCGAGGAAGGTATCTCCTTTGATAAGACCGATATTCCCAAGAACCTGACTCTGTTCCTGTATCCCGACGACAGTGACGAGGCTGGCCGTCTACTGCGAGTGTACCAGCAGTACTTCCTGGTAAGCAGCACCGCTCAGTTGATCTTGAAGGAGACTAAGGAGCGGGGCGGCGACCTGGCTCACCTGCACGAGTATGTAGCGGTACAGATCAACGATACCCACCCCACTATGATTATCCCCGAACTGATTCGCCTGCTGGTGAAGGAAGGGCTGACCATGGACGAGGCTGTGAAGGAAGTGAGCCTGACCTGCGCCTATACCAACCACACCATTCTGGCAGAAGCGCTGGAAAAGTGGCCTGCTGCCTTTATTGAGAAGGTCGCTCCTCAGATCATGCCCATTATCAAAGAGCTGGACAAACGCGCCAAGAAGATCTCGGATGATCCCAGAGTGGCTATTATCGATGAAGATGACCGGGTGCATATGGCTCATATCGATATTCATTTTGGCTACAGCGTCAACGGTGTGGCTGCCCTGCATACCGAGATCTTGAAGGAATCCGAACTACGTCCCTTCTATGATCTGTATCCCGAGAAGTTCAACAATAAGACCAACGGCATTACCTTCCGCCGCTGGCTCCTCCACTGCAACCCCTCTCTGGCGTCTTATGTGGAAAGCCTCATCGGCCCCGGCTTCAAGACCGACGCCATGGAACTGGAAAAGCTGCTGCCCTTTGCCGAGGACGAAGTGGTGCTGGAGAAGCTGTTGGCTATCAAGCAGGAAAACAAGGAAGAGCTTGCCAAGTACCTGAAGGAGACCCAGGATATTGATATCAACACCGACTCTATCTTTGATATTCAGGTTAAGCGCCTCCATGAGTACAAGCGCCAGCAAATGAATGCCCTGTATGCGGTATATAAGTACCAGCAGATCAAGGCCGGCCATCTGCCGCCCCGCCCCATTACCATGATCTTTGGCGCAAAAGCGGCTCCTGCCTATACCATTGCGAAAGACATTATCCACTTTATCATGTGCCTGAGCCAGATCATCGAAAATGACCCCGACGTGCGGGATTGGCTCAAGGTGGTTATGATCGAGAACTACAATGTGACTAAGGCCGCCAAGGTGATTCCTGCCTGCGATATTTCCGAGCAGATCAGCCTGGCCTCCAAGGAGGCTTCCGGCACCGGCAACATGAAGTTCATGCTTAACGGTGCTATCACCCTGGGCACCCAGGACGGCGCCAATGTGGAGATCGGCGAACTGGTGGGCGAGGACAATATTTACACCTTCGGCAAGAGCTCCGATGAGGTCATCAAGCTGTACGACACTAAGGGCTATTCCTCCGCTGCTATTTATGATTCCGACCCGGAGATCGCCAATTTGGTGGACTTCATCATTGACAAGAAGATGATCCGCATCGGCGATGTGTATTCCCTGTGCCGTTTGTATAAGGAGATCGTGGGCAAAGACTGGTTCATGACCCTGCTGGATCTCAAGGAATATATTGCAGTCAAGGAAAAAATGCTGGCGGATTATGAGGATCGGAAAGCCTGGGCGAAAAAATCCCTGGTGAACATTGCCAAGGCCGGTTTCTTCTCCTCCGACCGCACCATTCAGGAATACAACGATGACATCTGGCATCTGTAAGGAGGACACTATGAAACGAACTGGCGTCCTGCTGGCAGTCTCCTCTCTTCCCACCCCTCACGGGGTAGGGGACTTGGGGCAGCCGGCAATGGATTGGATTGATATTTTGGCCGAAAACGGCATTACCATTTGGCAGATTTTGCCCCTGAATCCTACCGGATACGGCAACTCCCCCTATCAGCCCTATTCCTCCCGGGCGGGAGATGAGCTGTATATCAGCCTGGAAATGCTGGCAAAAGAGGGCCTGCTGACGGAAGAACTTCCCACCGAGGGAAATGAAAGCCCCCGAGTGGACTATGAAACCGTGCGAGCTGCCAAAGACGCTTGGCTGAAAAAGGCCTACACCGCCTTTACCCCCAACGCAGAATTTGAAGCTTTTGCAGGGCAAGAATGGGTGCGGGAATACGGTGTGTTCCGCGCTATGAAGAAGGCAAATGGCAACCGCTGCTGGCTGGAATGGCCCAAGGAGCAGCGGGACTGGCCTGAGAATCGCGGAGAACTTTCCCCGGAGCTGGAAGCAGAAGCTAGATATCAGGCTTTTTTGCAGTATGAGTTCCTAAAGCAGTGGAACGCAGTGCGGGAGTACGCCCACAGCAAAAATATTCAGATCATGGGGGACGTACCCTTCTATGTAGGCATTGACTCTGTAGATGTGTGGGCAGCACGGGACAACTTCCTGCTGGACAGTGAGGGCTATCCTACCTACATCGCCGGCGTGCCGCCGGACTATTTCAGCGCTACCGGCCAACGCTGGGGCAACCCCATTTATGACTGGGACAAGCTGGAAAAGGACGGCTTTGCCTTCTGGGTAGAGCGTATTGGCTACAGCCAGAAGCTGTTTGATATTATCCGTATCGACCATTTCCGGGCCTTTGATACCTTCTGGAAGATTCCGGCTTCCTGTCCCACCGCCATTGAGGGCGACTGGATCGAAGCTCCTGGTTATGCAGTGCTGGATACTCTGTATGAGAAGATCCCTGGCTTACAGTTGGTGGCGGAAGATCTGGGCGATCTGCGCCCGGAGGTTCTGACTTTGCGGGATCATTACCACCTGAAGGGCATGAAGGTACAGCAATTCACCCTGAATACCAAATCCAAACGTGTTTATGACCGGGAACCCACCAGAGAGAATCTGATTCTGTATACCGGCACCCACGACAATGATACCTTGCGGGGCTGGTATGACGCTTTGAGCACCGCTGAAAAACGGAAGCTGCGCCGCTGGCTCAAGCAGCAGGGCTGTACCCAAGGCAATGCGGTGGAGCGGCTGACCCAGCTGGTGTTGCAGTCCTGCGCCGAATACGCCATTCTTCCGGCACAGGATGTGATGGAGCTCACCAACGCTGCCCGGATGAACATGCCTGGCACAGTAGGCTCTCCCAACTGGGAATGGCGACTCACCAGCTTTGATTCGGTAGAAGCCTGCCTGCGTCGTCTGCGTCCTCTGATTTTGCATCGGGCGGAAGAAGAATAAAGGATAACCAAGGGGGCGCACCGGAAGGGGCGTCCCTTTTTGCATATAAGAAAGGAGCAGCATTTATGCTGGATAAAACGAAAAAAGACTGGTGGAAATCCGCTGTTGCTTACCAGATTTACCCCAAAAGTTTTCAGGATACCAACGGGGACGGCGTAGGCGATTTACCTGGTATTATACAACGATTGGATTATTTGCAGGAACTAGGGATCGATGTGATCTGGCTTTCCCCGGTATTTGCTTCGCCTCAGGTGGACAATGGTTACGATATTTCCGATTACCGAGCCATTGATCCCATGTTTGGCACGTTGGAAGATATGCAGACCCTGATCCGGGAAGGAAAAAAGCGGGGAATCGGCATCATGTTGGATCTGGTGTTGAACCACAGCTCCGACCAGCACCGCTGGTTCCTAGAGGCTAAAAAGAGCAAGGACAACCCCTATCATGACTACTATGTGTGGCGAGACGGCGTGCCCGGAAAATTTCCCAACGATATGAAATCTGTGTTCGGCGGCCCTGCTTGGGACTGGGTGCCCGAGGTGGGACAGTATTACTTCCACCAGTTCGCTCCACAGCAGCCGGATCTCAACTGGGAGAATCCTGCCCTGCGCCGGGAATTGTACGATATGATCCTGTGGTGGATGGAACAGGGGGTAGAGGGCTTCCGTTTGGATGTCATCGACCAGATTGCCAAGGAGCCCGACAATTTCATTACCAACAATGGCCCCCGTCTCCACGAATTTCTTCGAGAACTGAGCCGGGAAACCTTCCAGAAAGGCTGCCTAATTACAGTAGGAGAGGCCTGGGGTGCTGATACGGAGCGTGCCAAACTTTATAGCGCGCCGGATGGCAGCGAGCTTTCTATGGTGTTCCAGTTTGAGCAGATGATGCTGGACCAGAAGGGGGAGAAGTGGGACCCCATTCCCCTGCCCTTTGTAAAAATGAAGCAGAGCTTTGCCAAGTGGCAGACAGCCCTTCACAGCTGCGGTTGGAACAGCCTGTTCCTCAATAACCACGACCTGCCCCGCATTGTTTCCCGGTGGGGTGACCCAGGAAAATACCGAGTACAGTCTGCAAAATTGCTGGGAACCATGCTCCACGGAATGCAGGGAACCCCCTATATTTATCAGGGGGAAGAATTGGGCATGACCAATATCCAGCTGCCTATTGAGGAGTATCGGGATGTGGAGATCCTGAATATGTACCGAGAAAGGCTGAAAAAGGGCTATGCTCCTGAGGACATCATGAAATCCATTTATGCTCGGGGTCGGGACAACGCTCGAACGCCCATGCAGTGGGACAGCGGCAAAAACGCTGGGTTCAGCGAGGAAACCCCTTGGTTGCCGGTGAACCCCAACTATGAGGAAATCAATGCGGAAAAGGCTCTTGCCGACTCGGATTCGGTATTCCATTATTATCAAAAGCTCATTGCCCTGCGCAAGGAGTATCCGGTGTTTGTCCATGGGGATTTCACCCTGCTGGAGGAAGAGCACCCCAAGCTGTTTGTATACCGCAGAAGCTGGCAGGGAAAAGAAGCACTGGTAGTGTGCAACTTCTCCGAAGAAGAAACGGAGTTTACCCTGCCGGAGGGCTGGCAGGGCGCCCAAACGCTTCTGGATAACTATCCCCAGCAGGAAGCTGAACAACCCATGCGCCCATGGGAAGCAAAAATTTTGTATCAGGAAAAATAAAGGAAAAGGGCCTTTTTGGGGCCCTTTTTCCTAAATTTATGGCCTAAAAAACAGGGGAGCGATCCATTTTTTCTTTTCTTACAATAAAGCCAGCCCTTCAATGTCCGGATAAATGG
This sequence comes from uncultured Clostridia bacterium, assembly GCA_944384915.1. Classification (GTDB taxonomy): domain Bacteria; phylum Bacillota; class Clostridia; order Oscillospirales; family Acutalibacteraceae; genus Heritagella_A. The sequence goes on from CALWVH010000103.1 coordinate 23,859, forward strand.
GCGGGGCGGAAAGGAAGGTATAAAATGGATCAAAGTATTTTACAGAACGAGTTTTTGCCAAAGGAAAATGGGCAAATGCTCAATGCAGAAACTTTCTCGCAGCCAATAATCGGCGTGCCGGAGATTCGTGCCGCCGGGGAAATCCTGCGCAAATACCGGGCAGGAAAAGCGAATCTGGAAAAGCGTGTCATCGAAAACGAACAGTGGTTCAAAATGCGTCACTGGCAGCAGTTCCGAAAAAAGTCTCGATCTGGGGACCCAGAACCAGCTTCGGGCTGGCTGTTTAACTCCATCTCCAATAAGCACGCTGACGCCATGGATAATTTTCCAGAGCCCAATGTGCTGCCGCGGGAGGAGAGCGATCAGGCTACAGCTCGAGTGTTGGGAGCAGTGCTGCCTGCCATTCTAGAACGCACCCGCTTTGAGGATACCTACTCCCAGGTTTGGTGGAAAAAGCTGAAAAGCGGCACCGGTATCTACGGCGTTTTCTGGAACCCGCAGTTGGGGAACGGACTGGGAGATATCGATATCCGTCATGTGGATATGCTGAATATCTTTTGGGAGCCGGGTGTGGCAGACCTACAGGACAGCCGAAATCTGTTTACGGTGGAACTCATAGACAATGAGATTTTGGAAGAGCAATATCCCCAGCTGCGAGGGACTCTGCACACGGCTACTGTGGATATGGGACGGTATCTGTATGACGACAGTGTGGATACCAGTGAAAAATCTGCGGTGGTAGATTGGTATTACAAGCGTAATGGCTTACTCCACTACTGCAAATTTGTCAACGAAACGGTGCTGTTTGCCAGCGAGAATGACCCGGTTCTCCGTCAAACAGGCTGGTATGCCCATGGAAAATATCCCTTTGTGGCAGATGTCCTCTTCCCCGACGAGGGAACCCCGGCCGGATTTGGCTATGTGGATGTGATGAAGGACTGCCAGATGTATATTGACCGGCTGAATCAGGCTCTTATGCGCCACGCTCTCATGGCTTCCCGGAAGCGCTATTTTATTCGGGACAACGGCTCGGTAAACGAAAAGGAGTTTGCCGACTGGAGCCGGGATTTTATCCATGTGGCAGGTTCCGGTCTGGGAGAGGACAGCATCCGCGAAGTAAAAATCGACTCCATGGATAACTTGGTGCCCAGTCTCCTCAGCCAGAAAATTGATGAACTGAAAGAGACAAGCGGCAACCGGGATTTTTCACAAGGCAGTGTTACTGGCGGCGTAACGGCAGCCAGCGCCATTGCAGCCCTACAGGAGGCAGGAAGCAAGCTCTCACGAGATATGATAAAGGGCGGCTACCGGGCGTTTGCACAGGTGAATTATCTGTGTATCGAGTTGATCCGGCAGTTTTATACGGAACCTCGATGTTTCCGAATTTCCGGGGAAAATGGAGTAGAATTCCGCTATCTGGATAACCGGGCTTTGATGCCCCAATCCCAGGGAGAAGCCTATGGGCTGGATCTGGGCAACCGGCTCCCCATCTTTGATATCCGGGTTACCAGCCAGAAATCCTCCCCCTTTAGCCGGGCGGCACAGAATGAATTGGCTAAGGAATTGTACACCATGGGATTCTTCCGGCCGGATATGGGAGAGCAGGCGATGGCTGCTCTGGAAATGATGGATTTTGAGGGCAAGGAAATGGTGAAAAAATCCATCTCCCAGAATTTACAGTTGCAACAGCAGCTCACCCAGATGCAGCAACAGCTTACCCAACTGGCAGAAGTAGCGGTGGCCTCTCAAAAGGCTGCACAGCCAGAGGAGGAAGCGGCGTCGGCTGCTCCGACAGAGGAACAGGAGGCAGCTTCTTGATTCGGGCAGCTTTTTTCCAGCGGGAGGGAAGGTTCTGCACCTGTATCCGAGGTCATGCAGGTTTTGCTCCTGCCGGAAAAGATATTGTATGTGCCGGAGCTTCCGCGCTGGCCCTGACACTGGCCTCCTGCCTACGTCGTGAAGAAGGAAGGGGAAAGCTCAGGCTATTGTCTATCCAGCAGGAGCCGGGAAGATTGGAAATACAGGCGGCTCCTACCCTTTCCGGTTTGGAGCGTATTTCCGCTCTTCTAGAATGGGCAGAGGAGGGCTTTCGTCTTCTGGCCCGACAATATCCCGAATATGTGACCCTAGAATCAGAATTATGGAGCACCTCCAGAGAATAACAAAGCCCCGGAAGACCCATTGGCCTTCCGGGGCTTTGCATATATGGAGGGAGTATTACTCTACTTGACCCAGCGCTTTTGCTTCTTCAATGACCTTAGCAGCCACAGGAGCGGGTGCTTCTTCATACCGGGCAAACTCGAAGGTATAGCTTCCTCTGCCTTGAGTCACCTGACGGACATAAGTGGAGAAGTCGTGCATCTCCGCCATGGGAACGTCGGCCTGGACAGTCTGCATTCCATGACCGGCAGGTTCCATGCCCAACACACGGCCACGGCGCTTATTGACCTCGCCCATAATGTCGCCCATGTTAGCGTCAGGCACAGTAGCCATCAGGGTCCCGATGGGTTCCAGCAGTACAGGGCTGGCTTGAGGCATACCGGCCTTATAAGCCAGAGTAGCTGCCATCTTAAAGGACATTTCGGAGGAGTCCACAGGATGATAGGAACCATCATACAGGGTGGCCTTCAGACCCACTACAGGATATCCGGCCAGAGGACCCTTGTTGATGCATTCCCGCAGACCCTTTTCTACAGCTGGGAAGAATCCCTTGGGAACAGCGCCGCCAACGACACGTTCACCGAATTCCAAGCCCTCGCAGTCGCAGGGCTCAAATTCGATCCACACATCACCGAACTGGCCATGACCACCAGTCTGCTTCTTGTGACGGCCCTGTACCTGCACCTTTTTGCGAATGGTCTCGCGGTATGCCACACGGGGCTTTTCCAAAGTGACTTCTACGCCAAATTTACTCTTGAGGCGGGAAACCAGCACATCCAGGTGCTGCTCACCCAAACCAGAAACCACCATCTGATGGGTCTCGGTGTTGTTTTCAAACCGGATAGCCGGATCTTCTTCCATGAGACGGAAGATACCCTGAGCTACCTTATCCTCCTCGCCCTTCTTCTTGGGAAGAATAGCCATGGACAAAGTAGCATTGGGATATTCGATACCCTCCAGCACCACCTTGCGGGCAGGAGAGCACAGGGTATCGCCGGTAAGGGTGCCGGTGAGCTTGGGGATAGCGCCGATGTCGCCAGCGGGGATGTATTTAACATCTTCCTGCTTTTTACCGCAGAGCATAACGGTTTTGCCGATGCGCTCTGTTTCACCGGTGCGCATATTTAACAACGGTGTTTCGGTGGAAACTTTACCGGAAATTACCTTAACATAAGACAGGCGGCCAATAAAGGGGTCTGCCACGGTTTTAAACACGATAGCGGCAGTGGCAGCATCTTCATTGACAGAAAGCTCTACCGGGTTGCCGTCTACATCTACTGCCAGTTCTTCAGCCTTTTCATTTGCTTTGGGAGCCAGCCAGGTGAGGCCATCCATAAACTGTTCCATACCCCGCATAAGCATAGCGTCACCGCAGAACACAGGGGTAATAGTACCATTCTTTACGCCCTTGCTGACACCCACGATCACTTCTTCGGGGGTGAAAGGTTCGCCGGAGAAATATTTTTCAAACATTTCGTCGCTGGTTTCAGCCACGGCTTCATAAATAGCGGTGCGCAGACCTTCCAAGCGGTCGCCCATATCGGGCATGGGCACTACCACCGGTTTGCCACCAGAATAGTCATAAGCCTTGTATTCCAAAATATTTACGTAGATATTGGCTTGACCGTCTACAATGTAGGGAACCACTACCGGGCAGACAGAGGGGCCAAAGCTGGCCTTCAGGTCTTCAAATACTCGATAGAAACGAGCACTTTCATCGCACAGGCCATTGACAAAAATGATTTTAGCCAGATCCCGCTTTTGGGCGGCTGCAAATGCCTTTTCAGTGCCTACAGCAACGCCGGATTTGCCAGAAACTGCAATCAGCACCGTATCAGCAGCGCGTACAGATTCACACAGGCCGCTCTCAAAATCAAAAAGGCCCGGAGCATCTAAAAGATTGATCTTATAATTTTTCCACTCAAAGGGTGCCACAGCAGCGGATACGGAGGACTTACGGCGGATCTCTTCGGGATCGTAATCGCACACCGTGTTGCCGTCTCCGACTTTTCCTCGTCTGTCAGAAGCCCCGGCCAGATACAGCATAGCTTCTGCCAGAGAGGTTTTGCCCGCGCCACTGTGGCCGGCCAAAGCCAGGTTGATGATATTTTTCGCTTCGTAGACTTTCATAATGCCAGAACACTCCTTCCATATTCGCCGCTTACTTTGCGGCGCGGCGGGGGCTTTTCCCCGTCCGGAAACTCGCGGATAATAACGGTGTCGCCCCCGATGTATAAACAAAGGCATAAAAGTTCATCCGTTAAAATGTAACAATTCAGATTGCGAATTTCTTGATAATTATATCGCAGATTTACAGATATTACAACCGCTAATTTGCGTTTTCAATAATATAAATAAATAAAACAACAAACCATTGGATGGTTTGACTATAGCACTGAGAAAGAAAGCACATATACAAAAACATCCTCTGTAAAATCTTACTTTTACAGAGGATGTTTCTTATGCGATAGAATCGATTTTATAAATTTTTCGGGCAAAAAACCGGCCAAACCAAGAAACCACCGGGCCAATGGCCAAAGCAATGAGCACAGTAACCACTCCCACGGTGCTGCCTAACAAAAAGCCGATCAGCACTGCCAGCGCATCCCATGTCACTCGTACTGCAAAAAATGGGGGTTTTCTCCAGCGGTTCACAATCAGAAAAGGGATGCAGTCATAGGGCGCCATTTCCAAGTTGGCAGTCATATAAGCGGCGGCTGCCGCCACAAACAGGAATAATACGGGAATCATGATCCCCACTCGCATAAGTAGACTCCAAGATTCCACAGGGGGAAGGCACTGGTTCCAAACCTAGGTGAAGAAATCAGAAACATAACCTACCAGCACCATGTTTCCCAGTGTACCAAGGCCAATCATTCGACGATTAACCAATAGCACCACCACAGCCAACAGCAGGTTCATAGAAAGCTGACAGGTACCAAAGCTGATGCCGGTCACTTTTGAAAATCCTAAATTCATACAGGCGCAGGGGTCGGTACCCTGCTGCACCCGTATCAGCATGGAAAGGGTAGCACCCATAAAGAATACGGAAACCAGCATCCCTATAATACGGCGAAGTATGTGGGTACCGGCATATCGTTGCAATGACAAAAATATCCCTCCAACGGCAAAGCCGATTATGGTTTGTGAAGCCTAGGGAAGAAGAGAATTACGAAACTCCAGAATACCTCATAGAGCAGTAAAGAAAGGGTGGAAAGCTGCTGGAGTCCGGAATAACAGGCCAAGAAAGCCACCAGTACAAATCCTAAGATCACAGACACAGACTGCATGACAGCTGCCAACGTCAGATTACTGCGAGTACGGATACAGGCGGAGATCATACGCAGCATGGAAACTGCTCTTCCCCGTGTTGCCAATAGTGCGGGAGTACGGGGACAGTCGGCCTGACTCACCCGGATATATTCTTCTCCCAAAGAATCAGGGAGCACCCGAATGGAATGGGGGTCCAGGCCGAAAGCGTTAGCCAAAAAACCGCTAGTAATGTTGGGGTCGCAGGTGCGCACAATGAGGCTCACACCATTGGTTTCCAGACGCTGTAGTTCTCTGGCACGATGAGAATCGGAACGGTAAGTAAGGAGGAACATAGCCACCAGTTGACCGCCTACGGCCAGATAAGCGGCCTTTTTGCCTCCAGAAGTATACTTGTTTTCAAAGTCCCGAGAGGGCGGGTCAATGTGATGCGCCGCCAACAAATCCCGGTTACCAATGAGCACTCGATGACCGGATACCCATCCGGTAAGGCCACGGCCGTCTTCATAAACAGGTTTATCCACCTTTGGCAGGATCTCCCGGCGGGTTTTGATGATCTGGTCGAATACACTGACCAGCGGGCCACCGGCAGCACACATCAGGGAGGTGGCCTCTAAAATAGCCTCATCAATGCGCTGGTTGCCAAAGGTCTTGATGCCGCCCAGAATCACTGTCCCCTTAGGATACAGGTCTTTGGCATCTAGCATAACGGCATTTACAGAGCTGAACTTTTCCACTGCCGGATACCCTACCACCATAGCACCACATTTTTTGGCTAGGGCAGAGAGCTTTTTCAGCAGCAGGTTTCCTCCCAAAAGACCAGTAAAGGGTACGCAGATACAGGCAGCCGCCGTAAAGGCGGAAATGGCCTGAGAAGCACTGTGGGAAATAACCAGCGTAGCTGCACACAAAGCCACAGAAGCAATAAATCCGATAGGAGCCAGGGTCTGGCTGTTATTTTCCAGGGGGTCGGGTTCATAGGAGTACTGGAGAAACCGGGAAAGGAATCCGGCTTTTTGCTGATACGCAATGACCGGAGCATCCAGAACACAGTCCCGAGCCAGCTTCAAAGAGGTGTTGTAATCGTCATAAAGCTGCACGGCGTACTTGCTTTCCCGGGAAGAGACAAACCGGAAATTGTTCCAGATCCGGCGGATCATCACCAGTTTTCCTACAGAATTGAGGAACAGTGCGCCGGAGGCTAATACGGAGTACAGATGAAGGGAACCATTCATGATCTCTTCTGGGAAGAAACAGGCATAAACGGCCTGTACTAAAGCGGCAATAGACGCAAGGGAGAGGGCGCTGTCGGAATTGGCCCGGAATTTAATTAGGGACATAAGGCCACTGCCGATCATACGGAAACAGAAGCCCATAGAAAGCAGTAGGAAAATCACATTCAACGCCATATAAGCGGCGGTGGTGATCTCATCAGAGAGTTCCCAAGCAAAGACAGTGTTGAATTCTCCCATAAAACCAAACAGCCCTAAAAGGCCGGTGCAAAGGCCGGTGACCAGTACACGAAGCATCAATTCCCGCATACCGGCACGCAGATCGTGGGAGACAGAAGGGGCGTCGGAAGGGGAGTTGAAGTCATCCAGCTCCTCCTCCATGTCTTCGGGTGCATCTATAGAGTCATCCTGCGGCTCTTCCCCATTGAGAGCAAACCCTTTTTCCAGAGCCTGCTTCTTTTTCATCTTCAAATATTTCTTTTTTCTACGCCGGTTTTCTTCCTCTTTTTCCTTTTGGACTTGTTCTTCATAGAACTTAGCTTCTTCCCGTAAGGCAAAATCCAGCACATCCATATCCATTAGGTGTACCGGCTTAGTGTGAGGGGCATAGGAAGGGCCTTCCCGTGCTTCTCGGGGCATTTTGGGCTGACGGGGCGTTTCATCCACAAAGGGATTGGAATCCTGAGGAGTAGGTTCCGGCTCTTTTGCAGGAGCCGGCTTTCTTTTCCCAACGGTTTTGACAGAGAATCTGGGAGAAGAGGCAGGGGCTTTCACAGGCTTTGATACTGGCTCCTCTTGTAAAACAGGTGTTTCCGGTACAGTAGGCACTGGTTCTGGCTGCTTTTCCGTGGATTCCGGTACAGGCTCCTGAGACGGCTCTTTTTCTTCTTGCTCCACAGAGAATTCTGCTGCGGACTCGGGGGGCGTTTTGGATTCTTCTTGAGGGGCGGAGGATTCCACTGGCGGCTCCTCAGCCAGTTCTGGCTCAGAGGTGGAAATAGAGGGGTTAACCGGCTCGCTTTCCGCCCGCACAGTTTGCAGGTTTTTCTGCCGCACCTGGGCCAGGATGGCGTCTACCGTTAGCTCGTCATCATCTGGCTTCAATACGCCAAAGGACGGCTTGACAGAAGGAGTTTCTTTTCTATCAGCCTTTTTTTCCTCCACAGGAACCTCTGGTTCTGAAGCCTCTTCCACTGTGTGGGGAGGATTTTTCTCTACAGGTTCTGCATTGCTTTGAAGAGGAGTCTGCTTTTTGCGAGCAACCTGTTTTTTCGGGGCAGGAGGCGGTCCCGGAATTTCCGGAGAAATCGGCTCGGCACCAGGGGAAACAGAAAAGATCTCCTCCCCATGGTCGATTCCTCGCTTTTTAGGCAAAGGCTGTACCACTCCATATTCGGAAACTACTTGGTGAAAGTTCAATCCTTCTGATTCCAGCGCCTGTTTTACCCGGCGGCGCCGGTCGTCATGAAGTTCCCGGAATCGGTTGGCAATCTCTTCATCCAGTTCTTCTCCTGGGGAATCATCAAACAGGAAGGAAAATTGATCGGTGGGATGATTATCGGTAATGGGGTGCTCCCCAGTATCCTCCATCCCTTTTTGATATTCTTCAATGGGTTTCAGCTGGAGCCCATAATAAATATCGTCGGTTTCGTCCGGCTCTTCGGCGGCGCGGTGTTTGGCTTTGCGTCCAAACAGGCGTTTCCACCGGCTTTCCTGCACAGGTGACTCTGTTTCCGCTGAATCCTGGTGTACCTCCTCTTCCGCAGAAGGCGTGGTAGGGGGAGCGGATGGCGTTTCTTCTACAGGCTGAGCGGCCTTTTCTCCCTCATTTAGAGAAGGTTCCTGTTTCTCGGCGGCTTTATGGGCTTCCCGCAAGGACTGGGCTTCCTGCAGGATCTCTTCCAGCATTTGTTCGTTGGAACGCTTATTATCTTCCATGAAGCTGTCCACACTTCCTTTTGCATCAAAAAGTTATTGGCCGGATTACCGGCTCTTCAATCCAGCTCGCTGGCGGGCAATTTCATAGCATACCACGCCGCAGGCAACCGAGGCGTTCAGGGAATTGATTTTCCCTTTCATGGGCAGGGAGATGATAAAATCGGATTTTTCCCGTACCAGACGGCTGACGCCAGAACCTTCGCTGCCCACTACTACGGCGGCAGGGCCGGTATAATCCACCTGGCACCAGGGCTCTCCATTCATATCTGCGGTATAGATCCAGACGCCCCGTTCTTTTAATTCCTCAATGGCAGCGGCCATATTGTTGACCCGTACCACTGGTACATATTCTACTGCACCGGCAGAAGCCTTTCCCACCGCATAGGTGAGCCCTACCGAACGCCTTTTAGGAATCACCACACCATGAGCTCCGGCGCATTCAGCAATACGCAGCACAGCACCCAAATTGTGGGGATCTTCCAACTCGTCGCACAGGATCAAAAAGGGAGGTTCCCCGCGTTCTTCTGCCAGTGCAAAAATGTCCTCCATCTGAGCGAACTCTTTGACAGCCGCAATAGCGACTACTCCCTGATGGTTGGCGTTGCCACACAGGGCATCCAGTTTACGGCTATCGGCCTCTTTAATGACCGCCCCGGCTTTTTTGGCTTTGGCAATGAGTACCGAAAGGGGGCCAGAGTGATTCCCACGGGTGATATAAAGGGTATCGATGGTACGGCCTGCTTTCAATGCTTCACTAACCGCATTACGGCCGGCAATAATATCTTCTCCCCGAGAGGGGGTATTGGGCTGGTTTTGTGTCATGATATATCCGCCTTTCATTAAATAAAAGCAATTATTTATCAGTATAGCATATTTTCCTGGGAGATGAACAGATAAAAACCAAAAAATAGAGGGAATTTACGGAAAAAAGCCGGAATTATTGTCCTTTTTCAAAGAAACAATAAAAACCACAGAAAGATTCTTGACTTTTGGCGAATTTTATGATAAAAGTCAAAATATGGAATGGTAGAGGTGCGGGCTTTAAGAGTATGCCGGGGAAAGTGGGCACGACCGGCAGAAAGGAAAGATCGCCGAAGGATCGAAGGTCCGCCCAGGGCTCCGGTTCTGGCCCGTCGCAGAAGATGCGTCGGTCTGTCACGAATGTGGAGCGCTATCGTTGAAAGAAAAATGGGAAGCTACCCATGAAAGCGCTTTTCTTCGGAAGCCTTTCATGGGTAGCTTTTGGTTTATTTTAAAATGGGGCCTATGGGCCGGAGGAGGAAACGTATTGTGAGAAAAACAGGAAAAGGCAGAGTTCTGGCAGCAGCCGTGTTGGTGCTGGCAGTCATGGCTCTGTTTACCGTTACCGCTTTTGCGGCGGAGACGGAAGGGGAGGCGGCAACCCCCGCCATGTATGGGACCTTTTGGTCGCTTATCCCGCCCATTGTGGCGATTGCCCTGGCGCTTATCACCAAAGAAGTCTATAGCTCCCTGTTTATTGGTATTCTGATGGGAGCAATCTTTGCCTCAGATTTTAGCTTTGAGGGAACCATGAACCATGTGCTGGAGGGAGGCGTGGTCAGTGTGCTTTCCGATAGCTATAACGTAGGTATCCTGGTTTTCCTAGTGATCTTAGGTACAATGGTATGCCTGATGAATCGAGCGGGGGGATCGGCTGCGTTTGGCCGGTGGGCTGCCCGCAAGATCCGTTCTCGGGTAGGGGCGCAGCTGGCCACCATTGCACTGGGCGTTCTTATTTTTATCGACGACTATTTCAACTGTTTGACCGTTGGCAGTGTCATGCGACCGGTGACCGATAAACACCGTATTTCTCGTGCTAAACTTTCCTATCTTATCGACGCTACGGCTGCACCGGTATGTATTATTGCTCCCATTTCTTCTTGGGCAGCAGCTGTTACCGGTTTTGTAAAGGGAGAAGATGGATTTTCTCTGTTTATCAGCGCTATTCCCTATAATTTTTATGCCCTGCTTACCATTGTGATGATGGTTTCTCTTTCGCTCATGAAGGTGGATTACGGCCCTATGGCTATCCATGAACGCAATGCCGCTTTGAAGGGTGACTTGTTTACCACCGGTGCCAGCCCTTATGATAATGAGTCGGAAAAACAGGCTGAATCTAATGGAAAGGTCATTGACCTTTTGATTCCCATTATCTGTCTGATCGTTTTCTGTGTCATCGGTATGATCTATACCGGCGGCTTCTTCAGCGGCGCTGATTTTATTACGGCTTTTTCCAACAGTGACGCTTCTGTAGGCTTGGCGTTGGGTAGTTTCTTTGGATTGATAGTCACTATTATTTTGTATATGATCCGCCGGGTACTCAGTTTTAAAAAGTGCATGGCCTGTCTGCCCGAGGGCTTTAAAGCTATGGTGCCGGCGATCCTGATCCTTACTTTTGCCTGGACCCTCAAGGCTATGACGGATTCTTTAGGAGCCGGCGAATTTGTAAAAATGGCTGTTAAGGGGTCTGCTAGCAGCTTTATGATGTTCCTGCCGGCCATCATCTTCCTCATTGGCTGTGGCCTAGCTTTTGCTACTGGTACTTCCTGGGGTACTTTCGGTATCCTGATTCCCATTGTGGTAGATGTGTTTAGCGCTACTTCCCATGAATTGATGATTATTTCTATCTCGGCCTGTATGGCGGGCGCTGTATGCGGCGACCATTGCTCTCCCATCTCCGATACCACTATCATGGCTTCGGCTGGTGCCCAGTGTGAGCACGTGAACCATGTTTCCACCCAGTTGCCTTATGCTATTACAGTGGCGGTGATCTCTTTCTTGGTATATATCTTGGCCGGTTTTGTCCAAAGCCCGTTGATCTGCCTCCCGGTGGGTGTTGTTCTACTGTTGGGCTTCCTGTTCCTGATGAAACAGATGCAAAAGAAATCGGAAACAGCCTCATAAATCAAAAACTCCCGTTCGCTTCTGCGAACGGGAGTTTTTTTACCATTGGGATGGGGTGTCAGGACAATGCTGCGGGAGCTTGGCCGCCCTAGCTTCCACGAAACAGCCACATAGACTGCACATACCGGAGACAAGTTGACTGCAATTTTTGCACAGAGACAGACGTCTCTCATATTCTCCAGAAGAAGCCTTTTGCCCTTGTGGGATAGCGGCAATGTATTCCTCAATAGTCCTGGCATAGGAACTATCATCTAAATCTCGAAGGAGGCACCGACGGCAGATGGGAGGGTTCATTGGATCGTCAGCTCCGCAGCGCTACAGGCAGGCATAGTGACAAAGAGTTTGCCATCCTCTACCCGAATGCCCTTCATGTCCTGAATAGTTACGGCATCGGGATGTTCAAAGTCGTTGTGGTCGCCGGAATTGCCGGAGAGGATACGGCCGGAAGCTTCTGTAGGAACAAAGTTTACAAAAGTCAGTTCCACTTCTTCAGCCTTTTCATCGGACAAATTGGCAAGGGTAGCATGAAGCACACCGTTTTCATCCACGGAAACAGAAGTGCTGATTTGGGGAATCTGATCATCGCCCAGGCCGATCTGCTGCGTCTCGGTATAGCTGTACACCAGAGTGGCATCATGATGGTGCTTGTACAGGTCAAAAACATGGTAGGTGGGAGTCTTGATCATCTTCTCGCCTTCTGTGAGGATAATGGCCTGGAGAACGTTGACCATCTGGGCGATGTTGGCCATGACCACCCGGTCGCTGTGTTCATTGAAGATGTTCAGGGTTGCGGCAGCCACCATAGCGTCCCGCATAGTGTTCTGCTGATAGAGGAATCCAGGGTTGGTGCCTGGTTCCACATCGTACCAGGTGCCCCATTCGTCTACAATCAGTCCCACACGTTTTTCCGGATCGCGGCGGTCCATAATCTGGATGTGACGGTCCAGCAGCTCCTGCATACGCAGGGCTTTGCGCAGGGTGACATAGTATTCCTCCCGGCTGAAGTTTAGGGCGCTGCCCTTATGCTCCCAAGTACTGCCGGGAATGGTATAGTAGTGCAGGGTAATGGCATCCATATAACGACCAGCAAGCTGCATGACGGTATCGGTCCAGTTGTAGTCATCTACATTGGGACCACAGGCAATCTTATAGAGCTTATTATCGCCATAGTTGTGCAGATAGGTCCCGTAACGGCGGAATTCATCAGCATAATATTCCGGGCGCATATGGCCGCCGCAGCCCCAGTTCTCGTTGCCTATGCCAAAATAGCGGATCTTCCAGGGCTTTTCCTGGCCGTTTTTCACCCGCAGCTCTGCCATGGGGGAAACACCGTCAAATGTCATGTATTCCACCCATTCGCTCATTTCTTGGACGGTACCCGATCCCAGATTGCCGTTAATATACGGCTCACAGCCTACCTGGCGGCATAACTCCAAAAATTCATGGGTACCAAAGGAGTTGTCCTCCACTACGCCGCCCCAGTTAGTATTGACCATGCGCTTGCGGTTTTCTTGGGGGCCAATTCCATCCTTCCAGTGATATTCATCGGCAAAGCACCCGCCCGGCCAGCGCAGTACCGGCAGCTGAATGTTTTTCAGGGCTTCCACTATATCGGTGCGTATGCCATTGACATTGGGGATGGGGGAATCCTTACCTACAAATACACCATTGTAAATACAACGGCCCAAATGTTCGGAAAAATTGCCATACAGGTTACGGCTGATAGTGGATTTCCGTTCCCCAGGGTTAATAGTGATTCGGCTCATAATCAAACTCCTCCTTAATGTGATTCTGTCGTTTTTTCCAAAAAGGGTCCCTAAATGCATCTTATCACGGGGAAGAGCCGGTGTAAATATACAGAGAAAAGCATCGGAGAAAGTGATGTTGATTTCGGAGAAAACATCAAGAAAATTAACCGGTAATCCACAAATATTTCCCCATTGACAAACCAGAAAAAGAGGTCTATACTAAACATCAATAAGAAAAACCGATGACCGGGAAAAGTACACAGCATAGGAACTTACAGAGAGCTGCGGAGGGTGGAAGCGCGGCAGTATCCAGTTGTGGAGTGGGCCCGGGAGGGCGGGGCGAACGGGATTTCCCAGTAGCCTTCGACGGGGACTCTGCCCGTTATCAGGGGAGCTCACGTATCCGCGTGGGAAAAGAGCGGGCGCATAGCGCCAATTTGGGTGGTACCGCAGGAAATTATAACTCCTGTCCCTTTGTTGGGACAGGAGCTTTTTGTTTTCCGCCCGTTTACGGAAAAATCATTTTTGGAGGGTCAAACTCATGGAAACCGTACAATCTGAACGCAAACCAGTAATTTTCAGCGCTATCCAGCCCAGCGGAACCATTACTCTGGGCAACTATCTGGGAGCTCTGAAAAACTGGATTTCTCTACAGGACGACTATGACTGTATTTATGCTCTGGCAGACCTGCACACCATTACGGTACGCCAGGACCCAGCTACTTTCCGGAAAAATACTCTGGAAGCCTACGCGCTGCTGCTGGCCTGCGGTATCGATCTTGACAAGAGCCTGTTTTTTATTCAGAGTCAGGTTTCCGCCCATGCGGAGCTGGCTTGGGTGCTCAACTGTTACACCCAGTTCGGAGAGCTTTCCCGCATGACCCAGTTTAAGGATAAGTCACAGAAGCATCCGGAGAATATCAATGCAGGTCTGTTTACCTATCCCAGCCTTATGGCGGCAGATATCCTGCTGTATCAGGCGGACCTGGTACCGGTTGGAGCCGACCAGAAGCAGCATCTGGAACTGACCCGCAATATTGCCGAACGCTTTAACGGTATCTACAGCCCAACCTTCAAAGTGCCGGACGGCTATATCCCCAAGACCGGAGCTCGGATCATGTCTTTGCAGGACCCCACCCGGAAGATGTCCAAGTCCGACGAAAATGCCAACGGCTATATCGCTTTGCTGGATAAACCCGAGGATATCATGCGTAAATTCAAGCGTGCTGTTACCGACAGCGAGGCCAGCGTACACTATGGCGAGGGCAAGGACGGCGTAAATAACCTGATGGGCATTTATTCCTGTGTTACCGGCAAGACCTTTGAGGAGATCGAAGCGGAGTTTGCCGGCAAGGGCTACGGCGATTTTAAAGTAGCTGTAGGCGAGGCGGTCATTGAACACCTGCGTCCTATTCAGGAGCGGTTCAGCCAGCTCATCAAGGATAAGGCATATCTGGAGCAGTGTTACACAGAGAATGCCGAGAAGGCTGCACGGATTGCATACCGTACCTTAGCCAAGGTGATGAAAAAGGTTGGATTCCTGCCTTTGGGAAAAAAATAAAATAGTTTTAATAAGCAAAAAGGGGAGCCTCTCAGAGGGCTCCCCTTTCTGTTTCTATAAGGCATTATTTTTCAACAAACGATACATTGCCGCTAGTAGTAATTATTTGGCAAATCTCTTGAGCGTCTAAAGAATCCGGCACGGTTACATCACCACTGGATGTTTGGACGGAAAACCGCTTTTTGCTGAGAAGAGAGCCGCTCACATCTCCGCTGGTGGTTTGGATGCGGATATCTTTGGCATCACAGGCAGAAAGCACGACGTTGCCGCTGGTAGTTTGTACCTGCATATTTCCTGTGGCCTGGGTGTCCTTCAGGGAAACATCCCCGCTGCTGCACTGGGCGAGGACCTCGGCCGCATTGCAGGAGAAAAGACCCACATTGCCGCTGACAGCCTGAAGGGATACCTTTCCTTGGGTTTTCACACCGGAGACAGCCATATTCCCGCTGGTACAAACGGCTGTCAGGGAGGTCCCCTCAAAGGATTCAATTACGATATCTCCGCTGGAAGCCTCTGCGTCCAGGCTACCACTGATTTTGTCCTTGACAGCCACTTCTCCGCTGGCGGTTTTGATTTCCGCAGAGGCAAATGTGTAGCCACTGGCAACGGAGATATTCCCGCTGGAAGTGGTGGCAGAAAGCCGCTTGTATTCCTGTTCCGGCAGATAGACGGTGACCTGTGTATTTTCAGGGAAGAAAAACCCTATCTTGTCATACCATTGGCTGCTGTCGTTTTGTAGCACCTGCAGGGTGTCTCCTTCTACCTTGACGGTATAGGTAAGATCCTCGTTTTCAGCACATTCCACCCGGCACATCCCATCCTCTGCTGGAAGGAAAGAAATATCCTGCCAATCAGTGGTTACCTCCAGGTTGGAAAAAGCCTCTTTGACCGTGTAAGTTTTCGTCTCATAAGATACGGTGTTGAAATCGGAAAGGTCCCAGCCGCCCCATGTGGGAGTGGAGGCGTTTCCGCCTGTAGCAGCTTGGGAGGGGTCAAATCCAGAAACTACAATAGCAGATATGACAGCGGCAGTTCCCACCACCATGCAGCAAGCAGCGCTGATGATCCAAACTTTTTTGGATTTTTTCATCTCGCATCCTCCTTTTTAATAAAGTGGGATTTTGACCATTGAATGAAGTTTTTACTTAATTGGATCAGATGGCCGGATAAGGCGTTAAAGGCAAAGAACAGCAATACAGCTGCCCCGAACAAGAACAGTGTGCATCCGCCAAAATACATCACCTGTACCGGACCGCGGGTGAACAGAGAGATTCCCGCCTGGGCCAGACAGAACAGGGAACTGGCTGCAAAGCTGAAATCTACGGCATAGAATGTAACGACTAGCGCCCAGATGGTGACGTAGATAGCCAGAAATACCAGTACTGCTGCCAATGCCAGTGGTACCCATACCGGGGACCCTACTGCCAGCAAAACGATCTCACCTACCCGTAGAGGGCGGGAGGGGCGTGCCTTGGCTTTTACTACTTTTGGAAGCGGCATATCCATGAGAATCTGCCGGGCAATTTCCGCTGGCGATTCCATATCCGCTACAGCTTCTTCTTCCGTCATACCGTCCTCTATCCGGTCGTCAATACTTTCGCTGTAGTATTCCAGCGACTTTTCAATGTCACTTTCCGAAAGCCCTCGCAGTTGCTGTCGGAGTGCTGCAAGAAAATCAGCTTTATTCATGGCTGTCATCCTCCCTGGTAATAAACTGATAGATGGAAAGAATTTCTTTCCATTCCTCCTGAAAGACACGAATGCGTTCCAGACCTGCTGGGGTAATATGGTAATATTTCCGAAGCCTGCCAGAATGTTCCACTGAGCGTACCGTAAGTAGTTCTGCATTTTCCAGTCGCCTGAGGATAGGGTATAGGGTGGATTCTGAGATCTCCACACAGGGCTTAATGTCTTTTACGATCTGATATCCATAGGAGTCCCGATTTTTGATGGCTGCCAGCACGCACACCTCCAACAACCCACGTTTTAATTGTATATCCATACAATACCTCCTCTCGTGCTATACTATATCACGCATAGTATAATGTGTCAAGACGTATTTCCATATTTTCTCAGTAAAAAAGAAACCGCCCAAAGTGGGCGGTTTCCGAATGTTTAGTTTGATATAAATTGTAGACAGCAAAATCACACAAGTTCATATGAAGGGGTGAAAAGACAAGGTCGTTCTCAATACGTCACCGGCTTGCCGGAGCGGGCAGATTCATAAGCGCAGCAGATGACCCGGGTAAGCAGTTCTGCCTGATCCAGGTTATATTCCGGCGCTTCCTGCTCGTTCGATTCCACCAGCTGGGCAAAACGGACAATGGGGTACACGGTGTCCTGCCAGTCCTTTTCTACCGGGGTCAGTTTTTCGTATCCGGACATCTGGGTGGATTGGAGCAGCACACGGTAATCTTCGGGGCCGTTGCCGGAAATAATAGCCATTCCCTCTGTGCCCACAATCTCCATCATATTGACGCCATAGCAGGAAACAAAGGAGGTCACGGCTGTGCCCATAGCGCCGTTTTCAAATTCCATTATCGTGGTGGAGAGCTCGTCGCCGCCGGTACCGTACAGCTCCTCCATACGGCAGGTAATGGTTTTGGGCTTGCCGCAGTAATAAGGCAGCATATACAGACCGTGGCACCCCAGGTCCAGTGTTACCCCGCCGCCGGTTTGGGTCTGGTCGAACCAGTAAGCAGGCAGCATGTTTTTGTCTACGGCAGCCTTATGGGAACGGCGGAAATACAGGGAGGTAACACGTCCCAGTTTTCCCTCTTCTATAATTTGTTTTAAATAGCGGTAAGGCCCCAAAATCTTGGATTCCATGGAAACGGTGAATTTTACCCCAGCTTCCTCTACCGCCTGACGGATGGCGGCGCAGTCTTCCATATTCAGTGCCATAGATTTATCGGTGAAGATATGCTTGCCCGCTTTGGCTGCTGCGATGATAACGTCCCGGTGCTTGGTAGTGGGGCACTCCACCATTACAGCATCCACGTCCTCCCGGGCTAGTACTTTGGAGAGATCAGGTTCAAACTCTGCACCAAATTCTTGGGCGTATTTTTTGCCCCGGGCCTCATCTTCGTCCCAAACCGCCACAAATTTTCCTGCACCACTTTTCAGCAGCTCCCCAGCAAACCAGCCGGTATGAACGTGCCATCCGCTTAATAATGCAAAACGTACCATAGTATTAACTCCTTTTTGCGTTGGTGGTTCCATTGTAATACGCCCTCTATTCACTGTCAATATGCTGGGGTTTTCTCACAAACTCTCTTGACTTTTTTTCAGGATGCTGGTACAGTAAAAATGTATCAGCCAGAAGGAGGAAATTTCCTGACGGCGCATACCGGCCCTTTTGGGCTATCTGTTCCGCAAGCTCCTGAACAAAAGGAATCCGGGCTTGGCCCGCTCCTGCTGGAAAGGCGGCGTGAAGCAATCCCCGGCCTTGGAGGCCTTAGGTGGGAAGATACGCGCCGTAGGGCGCGTTTTTTGTTTTTGGGCGCTTCGCGGGAACCTCTATATTTGCGAAAGGAAGCGACCTTATGTACGACAAGTATTCCCTGAAAGCGGAAGACTTCATCAATGATGAAGAAATCAAAGCCAGTATTGCCTGGGCTGAAGAGAACAAAAACAACCTGGAACTGGTGAACCAGATTATTGACAAGAGCGCAGATCACAAGGGCCTGAGTCATCGGGAGGCCATTCTCCTGCTGCTGTGCGAAGACAAAGATGCCATCCAGCGGATTTTTGATCGCGCCGCAGAGATCAAGGACGCCTTTTACGGTAACCGTATCGTGATTTTTGCTCCCCTGTATCTCTCCAATTACTGTGTAAATGGATGTCTTTACTGTCCCTACCATCACAAGAACAAGCACATTGCCCGCCGCAAGCTGACCCAGGAGGAGATCCGCAAGGAGGTTATCGCTCTGCAGGATATGGGTCACAAGCGTCTGGCTCTGGAAACCGGAGAAGACCCCGTGAACTGCCCTATCG
The DNA here is from genome assembly GCA_944384915.1 of uncultured Clostridia bacterium. GTDB lineage: Bacteria > Bacillota > Clostridia > Oscillospirales > Acutalibacteraceae > Heritagella_A. The sequence goes on from CALWVH010000103.1 coordinate 42,689, forward strand.
AGTATGTGCTGGAAAGTATTAAGACCATCTATTCCATCAAGCATAAAAACGGCGCTATCCGCCGCGTGAATGTAAATATCGCCGCTACCACAGTGGAGAATTACCGCAAGCTCAAGGAAGCGGGTATCGGTACCTACATCCTATTCCAGGAGACCTACAACAAGGAGCAGTATGAATACCTGCATCCCACAGGCCCCAAGCACAACTACGCTTACCACACCGAGGCCATGGACCGGGCTATGGAAGGTGGCATCGATGATGTGGGCTGCGGCGTGCTCTTTGGCCTGAACCTGTATAAGTATGATTTTGTGGGCATCCTCATGCACGCAGAGCATCTGGAAGCTGTTCACGGGGTAGGCCCCCATACCATTAGCGTGCCCCGTCTGCGCAATGCGGATGATGTGGATGTGTCCGATTATGAGAACGCCATTTCTGATGAGCTGTTCCAGCGTATTGTAGCTGTGCTCCGTGTGGCGGTGCCTTATACCGGCATTATCATCTCCACCCGTGAATCCCAGCGTACCCGTGAAATGGTGCTGCCCTATGGCGTATCTCAGATCAGCGGCGGTTCTCGTACCACAGTGGGCGGTTATGCTGAGGATCATCAGGAGGAGAACTCTGCCCAGTTTGAGATCAGTGACCATCGCTCCCTGGATGAAGTGGTACACTGGCTGCTGGAAAACGGCCATGTTCCCAGCTTCTGCACAGCCTGCTATCGGGAAGGCCGCACCGGCGACCGTTTTATGAGTCTGGTAAAGGCAGGACAGATTCGCAACTGCTGCCATCCCAACGCCTTGATGACCTTGAAGGAATACGCCGAGGATTACGCTAGCCCCGAGACCCAAAAGCTGGCGCTGCAAACCATCGAGAAGGAAGCTGAGACCATTCCTAACGAGAAGGTGCGGGAAAAGGTTTTTGAGCATCTCCACGATATGGATGGCGGAATGCGGGATTTCCGCTTCTGATTTCTAAAAGTAAATTTTAAATAGGAAGTAAGCGCTGCGAGACGGAAGTTTTGCAGCGCTTTTTGCATGGCTTAGAAAGACTTTTCCCCAAGTTTTCCACCGTGCAATGGGATAGAAAAGCAAGGATTTCTATTTTTCTATAGTTTTAAGGAAGTGGGTTTTATTTACAGGTGAGCATGGGCATTTTTTTAAAATTCTCATTTTGTTATGGAAAAATAAAAGCGAAATCCCACAACAAAAAATAGACATAGGTAAAGCTCCGGTAAATTTATTACCGAAATTGAAAGAAAGGTTATACTTTTTGTAAACAGGGGTATGTTCACATAATTCTAGTGGAATACAAGAAACAAATCGGTGGAAAACCCTGTGGAAAATGTGGATAACCTTTGCAGGTATGGGATCAAAATTACAGAGCTTCTTTTCCACAGATGGGAAAATATTCTTATGTAAACCTGTTTCGAAGCTGACAAAAAAACAGATTTTCCCTTTTTTTATAACAAAAAGTATAGGAAAAAGTAGGTAAGAAGGGGGCTTGTGTTCGAAAAAAATATGACCTCTATATTTTGTGTTCGGAAAAAATGAAAGATTTTGACTTTTGAGAACGTATGGAAAACTTTTCTGAGTTTTCAACATTTTCAACATGGATATAAACCGAAAACTTACATTTTGTTTTTTGAGATTTTATGATATGATAGTAAAAACAAATTTTCCTGAGAAAGGGTGACGCCGCATGCGTGAAGATATCTGTACAATACCTATCAGCGAAGTGTTTGAACCTCGGGACGGTTGTCCCATTTGCCGGATGCGGGATATGCTGGAAGACCGGATGGCTACCTATATCACAGGTGCGGCCATGATGGAGCCGGATGTGCGTATTGAGACCAACCGTCTTGGTTTTTGTAAAGACCATTTTGACCAGATTTTGGCCCGGGGAAGCCGGCTTTCGGTGGCTCTGATTTTAGAGAGTCTTTTAAAAGAGGTGGAGCAAGAGGTGTTTCCAGAAGGAAAGGCCGACCCCAAAACTGCAGCAAAAAAACTGCTGCCTGCGGCAGACCGTCGTGCGCATAGCTGCTTTGTATGTGAGAACATCGAAAAGAATATGGACCATCTTATGGAGACGGTCATCAAGCTGTGGCAGACAGAAGAGGATTTTCGAAAGCTGTATGCAGAGCAGCCCTGTATTTGTTTCCCTCATTACCGCACGCTTTTAAAGGCGGGAACCAAGATGAATAAAAAGCTGTTTCTTCTCTTCCAGGAGCAGACACGGGAACTGGCTATGAAATATCTCAGCGAAGTAGAGGGGGATGTAACCCACTTCTGTCGGATGTTTGACTATCGTAACAAAGATGCCGATTGGGGGAATTCCCGGGATTCCATTGAGCGGGCCATCTGGTTCCTTACTTCCCGTCACCCGCAGGTAGAGGCCAACGCAGGGGAGAAGAATCGATAAGATGGAACAGGTTTTACAAACGGTACGTATCCCGGCTTATTTTGACCCTGATCAGACGCTGGACTGTGGGCAGAGTTTCCGTTGGGAAAAGAATGGGGATAGCTGGCAGGGCGTGGCTTTTGGCCGTCGTCTTACCCTGAGGCAGGAAGGGGGGGAGCTGATCCTTTCCTGTTCCCAAGAGGAATTCGAGCGTATATGGCGCGGATATTTTGACCTAGATACCGACTATGCCGCTATACGCCGGGAGTTGGCAGTTATGGACCCGGTGCTTGATAAAGCCTGCGCTTATGCAGGGGGCATCCGTATCCTGCGGCAGGAGCCTTGGGAGGCGCTGTGTTCCTTTATCATCTCGCAGAATAACAATATTCCCCGTATCAAAGGCATTATCCAGCGGCTATGTCAAACATTGGGAGAGTCGTCTCAGGAGGGGGAGTTTCAGTTCCCCACGCCAGAACGGTTGGCGTCGTCTTCTCTGGAGGAGTTAGCACCACTTAGGGCTGGATTTCGGGCAAAGTACCTGCTTTCAGCAGCCCGTCTGGTAACAGAGGGAAAAGTGGATCTACAGGCGATTCCTCAGATGGAACTAGGAAAAGCACGGGAAACCCTGATGCTGATCCATGGTGTGGGGCCGAAGGTAGCAGAGTGCGCCCTCCTTTATGGCTTCCACCGGCTGGAGGCCTTTCCTCTGGATGTGTGGATGAAGCGGGTTATGGAGCGGTGGTTCCCCGAAAAGCAGCCGGAAGATTTTGGTCCTTGGGCAGGCGTTGCCCAGCAGTATCTGTTCCACTATATCCGTACTTTTGAAGAGGAGAATACCTAGGGCTTTAAAAGGAGAGTTTATGATGTTTTTTTCGTTTGACACAGGGTTTTCCCTGTTCTCTTCGTTATTTTCTATCGCATTTATTGTCATTTTTGGCATTATTATTGTGGCGGCCGTTCGCGGTATTGCCCAGTGGAATCAGAATAACCATTCTCCCCGTCTGACCGTGCAGGCCTGCATTACCGGTAAGCGGTCGGAGCACCACCATCATCACCACGACAATATGGATACTTCCTCCACCACCTATTATGTTACATTTCAGGTACAGTCCGGAGATCGGATGGAGTTGCGGGTAAACGGCTGGGAGTATGGCCAGCTGGCAGAAGGGGATGTGAGGAACCTCACTTTCCAAGGCACCCGGTATTTGGGGTTTGAACGCTACTGAAAGCGGTGCAAAAAGACGATAGAAAAAAGAAAGCCCTCACCGGCAGGAGCAGACGGCTCGCTGGTAAGGGCTTTTTGGTTGTATAGTAGAAGAACTAGAAAAATTTTTGTTTGAGGAAAAGCTTGTAGTACCGTAACTTTCCCACCCAACTTCCCGAAAATCCGACATTCCTAATGTGATATGCTGACTCTATGGCCTTTTTCGGATAGGAAAAAGAGTTTGATTTTCTTCTTTTTCAGTCGGAACCGCTTCGTTTTACAAGAATTATGGGATATAATTAGATATATGGTACAAATATTGAAATTCAATTCTAGATGCATTCTAAAAAAATGACGAAAAGCCCTTGCTATTTTCCAGTTTTATGATATGATAATAATAACGGAAATTGAAATGGGAGGAAGATGATAACCATGCAATCTCCACAAAAGAATGAAAACAGCAGTGTGCCTCTTTACCTGTTCCATCAAGGCACAAACTACAGAGCCTATGAGTATATGGGAATGCATCAGGTGCAGAAAGACGGGCGTACCCAAATGGTGTGCCGCGTCTGGGCGCCCAATGCCCAAAGCGTATCGGTGGTCGGTGAATTTAACAACTGGGATGATTCCGTGAATCCCATGGAAAAGATCAGCGACGGTGTTTGGGAGGCGTATCTGGAAGAGTTGCCCCCGTTTACTTTGTACCGCTACTGTGTAGTCACCCCGCAAGGGGACAAGATTATGAAGAGCGATCCTTATGCATTCCATTTTGAGACTCGTCCCGGAAACAGCTCCCGGTACTATGATATCGGCGGCTACAACTGGTCGGACGAGGCATGGTACCGTCAAAAAGCGAAAAAACCCCATTATGACCAGCCAGTAAATATCTATGAGATCCATGCCGGTTCTTGGCGGAAATATGAAGATGGAAGCGTTTTCTCCTATGATAAGCTGGCAGACGAGCTCATTCCCTATGTGAAGGAAATGGGCTATACCCATGTAGAACTGATGCCCCTTACGGAGTATCCCTTTGACGGCAGCTGGGGCTATCAGGTAATGGGATATTTCGCCCCTACTTCCCGTTATGGCGAACCCAAGGATTTTATGTCCTTTGTGAATAAGTGCCATCAGGCTGGCATCGGCGTCATCATGGACTGGGTGCCTGCTCACTTCCCCAAGGATGCCGAGGGCCTTGCCCGTTTTGACGGCACCCCCTGCTATGAGTATGCCGATCCCCGCAAGGGTGAGCATAAGGACTGGGGAACTTTGGTGTTTGACTATGGCCGCAATGAGGTCATCAGTTTTCTGGTGTCCAGCGCGGTGTTCTGGGTAAAGGAATACCATATTGACGGTATCCGTGTAGATGCAGTAGCTTCTATGCTGTATCTGGATTACAGCCGCAATGATGGCGAATGGGTGCCCAATAAAGACGGCGGTCGGGAGAATCTGGAAGCCGTGGCCTTTTTGCAGCGCCTCAATGAGGCGGTGTTTGAGGCTGCCCCGGAAGTCATGATGATTGCGGAGGAATCCACAGCATGGCCCATGGTCTCCAAGCCTACATACTGCGGCGGACTGGGCTTTAACTACAAGTGGAACATGGGTTGGATGAACGATATGCTTCACTATATGTCGCTAGACCCGCTGTTCCGCAAGTTTAACCATGATAATATTACTTTCTCCTTCTTTTATGCGTTTTCCGAGAACTTTATCCTGCCCATTTCCCACGACGAGGTGGTGTATGGAAAGTGTTCTCTCTTCAATAAGATGCCCGGTGATGACCCCATGAAATATGCGGGAGTACGCGCCTTTATGTGTTACATGATGGCCCATCCCGGTAAGAAATTGCTCTTTATGGGCACCGAGTTCTGTCAGGCCAATGAATGGAATGTGGAAAGAGAGCTGGAGTGGGGACTGCTGCGATACCCCGAACACCAGCAGGCTCAGAATTTCTTCAAGGCCCTGAACCACTTCTATCTGGAGACCCCCGCTTTGTGGCAGGTGGATTTCTCTTGGGAGGGCTTCTCCTGGATCTCCAACGACGATTATAATCAGAGCGTTATTGCCTTCCGGCGTATTGATAAAGACGGCAACGACGTCATTGCAGTGTGCAACTTCGTCCCGGTACAGCGGGACAATTACTCTATCGGCATCCCCGCAGCGGGTATTTATACAGAGCTTTTCAACTCCGACAGCACCGAATTTGGCGGCGGCGGCGTGACGAACGGCGATACCATCAAGTCGGTACCAGAGCCCATGCATGGCTTTGAGAACAGCATTAGTTTGACGCTGCCTGCCATGTCTGTGATTTATCTGAAGTGCCGCAGACGCGCGCCTCAGAGAAAGCCCAAGGCTACAGCGGAAAAAAAGGAGGCTGTAGCAGAGAAAAAAGTCCCGGCGGAGAAAAAGGCCGTTGCTGTAAAGGCGGCAGTCAAGCCGAAAACCACTCGGAAAACAAGTCCTCAGAAAAATAAATCGAAGAAACCATAATCTTCAGAGGGGGAATCCAAATGTTACCAAAACAAGAAGTAGTGGCCATGCTGCTGGCAGGCGGACAAGGAAGCCGTCTGGGCGTCCTCACCCGTAATCTGGCCAAGCCGGCGGTGCCCTATGGCGGCAAGTATCGGATCATCGACTTCCCGCTTTCCAACTGCGTCAACTCCGGCATTGAGACGGTGGGCGTGCTCACTCAGTATCAGCCCTTGGAGCTGAACGAGTATATTGGAAGCGGCCAGCCTTGGGATCTGGACAGCATGTACGGCGGCGTGCATGTACTGCCTCCCTATCAGCGCGGTAAGCAGTCCGACTGGTATAAGGGAACTGCCAACGCTATTTATCAGAATATCCGCTTTATTGACCGGTATAATCCGGAATATGTAGTGGTGCTTTCCGGCGACCATATCTATAAGATGGATTACGCCAAGATGATTGCCTACCATAAGGAGAAAAAGGCAGACTGCACCATCGCTGTTATCGAAGTTCCCATGGAAGAGGCTTCCCGCTTCGGTATCCTGAATACCTATGAGGACGGCACCATCTATGAATTTGATGAGAAGCCGGCCGTGCCCAAGAGCAATAAGGCTTCTATGGGTATCTATGTGTTCACTTGGAGCAAGATGCGCAAGTATCTGGAGGCGGACGAGGCTGATCCTAATTCCTCCAACGACTTTGGCAAAAACGTGCTTCCCGCTATGCTGAATGCCGGCGAGAAGATGGTGGCTTATCAGTTCTCCGGTTACTGGAAGGACGTAGGAACCATCGGCAGCCTGTGGGAATCCAATATGGATCTGTTGGACCCCAATGTTCCTCTGGACCTCAGCGACGAGAGCTGGAAGATTTATTCCCGCAATCCCGCCATGCCGCCTCATTACATAGCCAGCACTGCCAAGGTGCAGAACTCCCTGATTAGCGAAGGCTGCAATGTGTATGGCGAAGTGGACTTCTCTGTGCTGTTTGCCGGTGTATATGTGGCTCCCGGCGCAGTGGTAAAGGATTCCATTATCATGCCTGGCGCTCGCATTGAAGAGGGCGCAGTGGTTCAGTACGCCATTGTGGCGGAAAACTGTGTGGTGAGCGCTGACAGCAAGATTGGCGCACGCCCGGAAGATATTGAGAATAAAGACGAATGGGGCGTCGCTGTTCTGGGCGCGGGCTGCGTATTGGAGCCCGGTACCGTTGTGCCGCCTAAGGCAATGATTGACGCCGAGGAGGTGGCGAAATAATGATGATCGGAAATAATGTTCTCGGAATCCTGTTCGCCAATGTACATGATGAACGTGTGCGCGAACTAACAGAGCACCGCACCCTGGCTTCTGTCCCGGTGGGCGGCCGCTATCGCCTCATCGATTTCCCCCTTTCCAATATGGTCAATTCCGGCATCAATAAGGTGGGCGTAATTACCGGCAATAACTACCAGTCCCTGATGGATCATCTGGGCTCCGGTAAATCTTGGGACCTCTCCCGCAAGCGTGAGGGTCTGTATATCCTGCCTCCCTTTGGCGCCGATGGCACCCAGTTGCCCAATCGGGTAGGCTCTTTGGCTTCTATCAGCCGTTTCCTGCGCAACTCCAAGGAAGAGTATGTGCTGATCAGTGACTGTGATTTTATCTGCAACATCAATTATGCAGATGTATTTTCTGCTCATATTGAGAACAAAGCAGATATTACCATGGTGTATAAGTATGGAAAAGTTCCTTCTTACAGCACCAACGCCAATGTGATCACCACTTCCCCTGATGGCCGTGTGGTGGAAATGCTCATTGGTCCCAGCGTAGAAGGCGAGTGCAATTACGGCATGAATATGTATGTGATGCGCCGTGAGCTTCTGATGAAGCTGGTGAGCGAGTGCGTCAGCCGTAACCGCTATGACTTCGGCCGTGAGATCATCCAGCAGAACCTGAACGCTCTGCGGATCTTCGGCTATGAGTTTACCGGGTATTCCACCATGGTGGGCTCCATCAACTCCTACTTTGAGGCTAATATGGCATTGATGCTGCCCAAGGTACGGGAGCAGCTCTTTGATGTGAACCATCCTATCTACACCAAGGTGCGCGACGATATGCCCGCACGTTATGGCTTGGGCTCCCAGGTTTCCAACTCCCTTATTGCTGATGGTTGCGTCATCGAGGGCGAGGTGGAGAATTGCGTGATTTTCCGCGGCGTCCATGTGGGCAAGGGCGCTAAGCTCAAGAACTGCGTAATCATGCAGGATACGGTGATCGGTGCAGGCAGCAACCTGAACTATGTGATTACCGATAAAGATGTCGTGATCCAGGAGGACCGCACCCTGATGGGCTTCCAGTCCTATCCTGTATTTATCAGCAAAGGCAGCCTGGTGTAAGGCTGCTTTGATAGAAGAAAATCGGCAGGGGCTCGACAATGTATCGGGCCTCTAGCCTTTAAAAGGGGAGGCGCTGCTTCTCCGGCCTGCATTTGCAAGCCTTAACGTTTATAGAAAGGTGTGAGAACCTGTGAAGGTTTTGTTTTGTACCAGTGAAGCCCTTCCCTTTGCCGCTTCCGGCGGATTGGGTGATGTGGCAGGCTCTTTGCCCCAGGCCCTTCGTGCCCGCCTGATCGGCTGCCGTATTGTAATGCCTCTGTATGAGGATATCCCTCAGGAGATGCGGGAAAATATGCGGTTTGTCACCAGTCTTTCCGTGCCGGTAGCATGGCGCCGGCAGTACTGCGGCGTATTTGAGGCCAAGGTAGGCGGTGTGATCTATTATCTCATCGACAACCAGTATTATTTCAAGCGTCCGGGCTTGTATGGCCATTATGATGATGCAGAGCGCTTTGCGTTCCTCTCTCGGGCTGCTCTGGAAATGCTGCCCTATCTGGACTTTAAACCTGACCTGATTCATGCCAATGACTGGCAGACGGCGCTGGTGCCGGTATATTATAAGCTGTTCTATGCCAATAACGACTGGTATCGGGGCATTAAGACCTTGATTACCATTCATAACATCCAGTATCAGGGCAAATACGGCAAGGAGCTGCTCAACGATGTGCTGGGTATCCCCTCTTCCGAGGCCCATTTGATGGAATATGACGACTGTGTCAATATCATGAAGGGTGCCATTGAGTGCGCTGACTGGGTATCCACCGTAAGCCCCACCTATGCACAGGAGATTTTGAATCCCTGGTATTCCCATCGGTTGGATGGAATCCTCAACGAGCGTTCCTGGAAGCTTTCAGGCATCCTGAATGGTATTGATGTGATCAACTACAACCCAGAAACCGACAAAAATGTGTACGCCAACTATAGCGTTGACAACATGGCTGGCAAGGCTGAGAATAAGCAGAAGTTGCAGGAGCGTTTGAGCCTGGAGCAGAACCCGGATGTACCTATGATCGGTATGGTCACCCGTCTGGTTTCTCACAAGGGATTGGATTTGGTGAAGGAAGTTGCCGACAAGCTGATGTATGAGACCAATGTGCAGTTTGTGGTGCTGGGTTCCGGTGAATGGGAGTATGAGAGCTTCTTCCGCGAGATGCAGAATAAGTATCCCGGCCGTTTCTGTGCCTGCATCGGGTTTATTCCCGAGCTTTCCAGAAAGATCTATGCCGGTGCGGATATTTTCCTCATGCCCAGTAAGAGTGAGCCTTGCGGTCTGTCTCAGATGATCGCCCTGCGGTATGGCACCATCCCGGTGGTACGCGCTACCGGTGGCCTGAAGGATTCCATCCGCGACAGCGGCGACGGCGAGGGTAACGGCTTTACCTTCCAGAGCTACGACAGCGGTGATATGTATCATGCGATCCATCGCGCATTGGAGGGCTATGCCAATAAGGACGGTTGGAAGATCCTGGTGGATCGCGCTATGCGGTGCGACAACAGCTGGGGACGTTCCGCCAACGATTACATTGCCCTGTATCGCCACATTTTAAAATCCTAAATATAGGTACCTGATGAATCCCCCTTCATCAGTAAAAGCGCCCGGACACAGGAAGTTGCCTGTGCCCGGGCGCTATGTTTATAGTAAGATTGGTGTTAATCAAACTCTTGCAAAACAGCGGGGATTTCCGACAGAGAGGAGCAGACAGCGTCAGCCTGACTTGGCAAATCCCGATGTACTAAGATGGTTTTCATTCCAGCGGCTTTTCCACCCTCCACATCCGCTTTGGGATTATCTCCAATCATTACGGCTATTTCTGGAGAACCGGATTCCTGTCGGGCAATGGAAAATAAATCTGGGTGCGGTTTTTCCCTGCCGACCAACGCCGACACCGTCATGCCGTCTAAATAAGGGGAAAGGCCCAGCTTTTCCACCATAGCGGGCAGCTCTGGATAATTATTGGAAAGCAGATGGTTTTTCCAGCCCAGATGGTGGCATTCCTTTAATACAAAGATGGTATCCGGAAACAGGTGATAAAAGTGTGGAGTTAAAATATACTTTCGAACTGAGCGGGAAACGCGAACGGAGGCCTCTTCCGGCAGACCGAACGAACGGGCAACGCTATAAAAATGTTTTTCCATAAATCTCCACCACAATTCCGGCGTGGAAAGAGAAGAGGAGTCCAGATCGGGCAAGTCCCACGGGTATCCCTTCTGCATATAGGGACGAACCTCTTCTAAAGTAATATTTTCTCCGGTGGGCCCATCGGTGAGAGCACGCCACATAGAACTGCTCCACAGGTGGTGACAATAGACCAGCGTACCATCAAAGTCCCAGAAAAGCACTTTATTCTCCATACAGCTTCCTCAAATCCTGTAAGTCATAAGGGGTTTGCTGATACACATAATAGTTAAGCCAGTTGGAAAGAAGGAGGTGGCCATTGCTCCGCCAAGTGAAGGGCGGGGTCTCGCTGGGGTCATCGTTGGGGAAATAGTTGTAGGGGACTTTAGGGTTCAGCCCTTTATTCACATCCCGGAAGTATTCCTTGGCTAGGGTATCCCGATCGTATTCCGCATGACCAGTGACAAAGAATTGCCTACCGTCTTTGGCTGCGATAATATGTAGGCCAGCGCGACGGGAAATGGAGAGTACCAGTAGTTCGGGGTGCTTCTCGATATCCTCCCGGCGTACCTCTGTATAACGGGAGTGAGGAGCATAGTAGTTATCATCGAACCCTCTCATTAGAGGATGATAGGGGGCCAGTACTCGGTGGTTGTAAATGCCGCTGAGCTTTTCGGAGAGCATATACTTCTGGATGCCATAATGATAATAGAGTCCAGCCTGTGCGCCCCAGCAGATGTGAAGAGTGGAGTAAACATTGGTTTTCGTCCATGCCATGATGCGGCACATCTCTTCCCAATAGTCTACTTCTTCAAATTCCAACTTTTCTACAGGAGCGCCGGTAATAATCATACCGTCAAAGACTTCGTCCTTTAGGTCGTCAAAAGTCTTATAGAAGGTATTGAGGTGAACCGAGGAGGTGTGCTTAGAAACATGAGTTGCCATAAGCATCAGCTCTACATCTACCTGGAGCGGGGTGTTACTTAAAAGTCGGAGAAGCTGCGTCTCGGTTTCGATTTTTGTAGGCATCAAATTAAGGATGACAATCTTTAAAGGACGGATGTCCTGCTGCATAGCACGCTCTTGGGTCATCACAAAAATATTTTCAGATTCCAGTACTTCAATAGCAGGCAGAGAGGCCTGAATGCGAATGGGCATAAAATCCCTCCTTAGCGGTATCCTATATAATGGGTTTTGGAATAACCAAAGTATAGCAAAAAAAAGGTAGTGGAGCAAGAGAAAAGACAAAAGGGGGACTCTGTCTATCGATGACGGACAATGTGGAGAAACGGTGAATAAAACAGGTAATTATTACCAAACCATGAAAAAAGGCGAAAAAAAGAGAAAAAAGGCGTTGACAGGAGGGAGAAAGCGTGGTATTATAGTCAAGCGCCAAACGGAGCGGAAAAAAATCTTGACAAACCTTGAGTGGTTGTGGTAAGATAGAAAAGTTCCGAACCGGGAGGGCGAAAAAAGTTCTTGACAAACCGGAA
>CALWVH010000104.1 GCA_944384915.1 uncultured Clostridia bacterium
GCGGGTCCCCGTCGATCAGCAGCACTTTCTTCCCGGTCTGTGCCAGCCCGATTCCCAAGTTGGCACAGGTCGTTGTTTTGCCAACGCCGCCTTTCTGATTGGCGATGGCGATGATTTGCGTGTTCAAAAGAAAACCTCCTCTCAAAGAAATAAGCTGTTTTCCAGATTGGAAAGCAGCTATGTATAGGCATGAAAAAAAGCCGTTTGGCAAGAAGCAAACGGCTAGGTTTATGTTACTTTAATTTTATTTGAACTCGGAACACACAACTTTTGAATTAGCAGGAAAATTAGCGTGATTTTGGCCCTGATTAGCAAGATGTGCGTTTTGATTAGCAGAAACCACATTTATTCTGCTAATGATTAGCTGGCTAATCGAGGCAAATGGTTGGGTGTTTTTCTTCGCCAAATTGATTTCGATTAGCAAGATCGCCTTTTTGCTAATCGGGGTTAGTTACGAGTTTACAGTTTTGGGCATCTTCCCGGAAATAAGAAAAGCCAGAAAACCTTGATTTTACGAGGTTTTCTGGCATTTTGAGCTGGCGTCCCTGAGAGGATTTGAACCTCCGGCCTACCGCTTAGGAGGCGGTCGCTCTATCCAACTGAGCTACAGGGACATCTATAAAATATTAAGTTGTTGACTATTGCCTTTTTTCCAAAGGTGTTTGTTGTAACGCGACCTTAGGAGGGGTTTGTTATATCCATTTAACTACGGAGGCATATAGAAAAAATATTTGATTTTGCAGATTTAAGCGACTCTATTTTAAGAGATAATCACTCTGCTTTCTGTTTTTTGACTCATTAGTAATCACAATCTTTTGAGAAACTCTATCAAAGATATAACAAACAAGACTTAATTATTTTATACCACAAATATAGAAGTGTCAACCTTCAAAGAAAGAAAATTAAAATAAAGGTGATAAGTTTAATAGAGATTGCAAAAATTGACACAAGAAAAGCCGTATCAAATAACCTTAGATAGCTATTGGCACGGCAATTTATAGAACAGAAGGCGGGAATTAACCCCGCCTTCTTAATTGGAAAGATATAAATCAGTGTATCCATGCGATGGGTGTTTTAGTATCCGTTTGCTTCTGCTCCATAAACAGCCTGTTCATGCGTAAAACCGTCAAATTCCAGTTGCTGAATCAGTCCATCACGGGAAAAATCCATGTAATCTAAGTAGTTTTTCGCAGCCTTAACAGCCTGTTTGTTCCAATCTGCTTTGCAATTATCAACACCATAAGTAGCCTGCTTAGTAGTAAATCCTTCATACTCCAACTGTTTAATCAAACCAGAATAGGAAAATGGCATATAGTCCAAATAGTTTTTGGCTGATTTTAAAGCTTGTTGGTTCCAGTTGGCACCGCAGTTGTCAGCAGCATAGACTGCTTCATCATTGGAATATCCTTCATACTCTAATTGCTTAATTAAACCAGAATAGGAAAATGCGGTAAAATCCAGATAGTTTTTGGCAGCACGTAAAGCGTTCTTTTCTCCTGCTGTGGTTGTGTCTTCTGGTGTGGCCTTAGGAGTGGGTTTTGCGGTAGGCTTTGCTGTAGGTTTAGGAGTAGCTTTAGTCTGAGAGCTGGATGTGGGTTTTGATGTGGAATTTTCTTCTGTTTCGTTGGTGGATTCTGGCTTTGAAGATGGCGCGGGTTCGGATACAGATTCATCCTCGGAACTTTCTTCCAAAGTTGGATCGGGCGTAGACTCAGAGCCATAGATCGAAATTTCTGAAAGCGGAATGGTTTCTGTCCCAAGAGGATTTGCAGCATCATCTGCGATAAAGCGCAGTGTTACAGTTTCTAAATCATCCGTAACTTTGAAAGCACTCAAATATGTTCCAGTGGAGTCAGGTTGGATAGATTCATCATAAATTTCATCGAAATTCACGAAGAAAGCGTCGGGATCGATCCGGGCATTTGAAGGTCGAAATCCTTTTCCTTCAGATTCATAATTATAAAGCACATCCAAGTGTTGCTCTTGGTAACTTTTAGCATCAATGATACCTGCTGTGTATTGGTAATGATATCACTCTTTGTATAAAGATAAAATATTTTTTAAGTAAATATTTCGAAATTATTAACTTTTTAAAAACGGTATGGGGGGGAACTACCTCGCATTCAATATTCCATAAGGAACTGAGATTAAAACAGGAGGATACCCTTGCCGGTGGGGGTACAGTATTTTGAGTAAAATAAAAACCACATGAAACAACCGAAAAACGGCTATCTCATGCGGTTCCTGCTTGGAGCAGAAGACGGGAATCGAACCCGCATTCTTAGCTTGGGAAGCTAATGTTCTACCACTGAACTACTTCTGCATATTTAGCTGCCTGATTAGTATAGCACATTATTTTGCTAATAGCAAGATAAATTTAAAAAATACTCTATCCTTTTTATTAAATCAGGATCGCTAAAAAAGATGATTCTTTATTTTCTCTGGTGAAAACAAATTCATAGGTTCCTTACGAATATTCAAAAGGAGAATTATAAGCCGATAAAAAGCAAGCTCATGATCTTTACAAGACTCTATAACAAAGACAAGAACTACCGATCCTAAAAGTCGGTAGTTCTTGTCTTTATATAAAGAAAACAAATCCATATTTCAGAATTAGAAACACAAATTTTATAAAGTCAGGAGCGTTTCAGAGCTTTCAAAAGAGCCATTTCACTTGCTCCCTCGCAAACTGCTACCACTTCGTCACCGGCTTGTAAAATAGTGCTACCGTTGGGGATGATCATGGAATCCTTCCGTACAATGGAAACAATCAGCGAGCCAGAGGGTAAACGGATGTCTCGAAGGTGCTTTTGATGCAGATGGGTGTCTTCCGGCAGTACGATGGTACAAATACTGGCGCGCCCTTTGTTCAAGGTAGCCAGCAGGTGCATTTCTGCCGCCCCGATTTCCTGCTCAATCAATCGGGTGATAATTCCTGTGCTGCTGACCGGAATATCCACTCCCAGTGCCCGCATGGTTTCCAGATTTCGAGGATCATTGGTGCGGGCAATAGCTTTCGGAACATGAAATTGCTGTTTTGCCAGTTGAACTGCTACCAGATTGGTTTCGTCACTACCGGTGACTGCTACCAGACAATCGGCATGCTCAATTCCTGCTTCTTGCAAAGTTTGTGGCTGCGTTCCATCACCAAGAATTACCTCTGCATCCACCATGTTAGCCAGATGTTGGCAGTGAGAGCGGTTCCGCTCAATCACTGTAATCGTATTTTTTCGCTCAATAAGACTGGAAGCTAAATAACGTCCAACCTTACCGCCGCCTACAATCACAATATGCATATTTCGCATGACTTTTTCATTACCTCCACTTGATAGCCATCAATCCGCAATGCGGGTATATAAGATATAGTCACCCTCCTGTACCACAATATGGCAAGGATCACTGTAAAGAAGGAGAGACCCATCTTGACGCATAACTCCCAGCACTTTTTCTGCTTCTGTGTGCAACATATTTAAATTGGTGCCGAATACTCTTCGTTCGGCTGCACGGGCAGAAATGGAAAGCGTGTGCGTACCAAAAGAAACAAGATGGTTATTTTCCACAGGGGTCGTCAAGGCCGTTACCAAGGCGTCGCAAGCAAGATTAGTATGACAAATACTCCTAAGGCCTAAAGCAGAAAAGATTTCTTCACGGGCGGGGTCGGCAATACGGGCAACCACATTATTGATACCAAATATTTTTTTGGCAATCTGGCAGACCGTAATATTCAGGTTATCATCTGGAGTTGTTGCTGCAACTGCATCACAGCTTTCAATTCCGGCATTGCGGAGAACCTGAAGATCAATGGGGTTTCCAGCAAAAGAAATTCCCCCAAAGGAATCCTCCAGTCTTTCCAGGTTTTCTTCATGACGGTCCACAACGGCAATATCATGCCCCTGACGGTCCAATACTTCTGCCAGTCGAGAACCAAGACGTCCGCAGCCCACGATCAGAATATTCATTGCGTATTTCCTCCAAATAAAAATAATCGGGGATAGGGAAGATGCTTTTCCAATTATACAGCGGAAGGTATGTAATAGCAAGAGCGCAACAAAAAATCATTTCCAAGAAAAACACCATTTTTTTAGTTGGACATATACTGTAGAGAACCATACTTTGAAAGGAGAGCTTACAGTGGATGAATATCGTATGGACAGCACCTGCCAGACCGACGGCGGGATAACGCCCCTGCCGAAAGATCCCCAGGTGGCAATGGCATATATACCGTTTCAGCAGCTTGGGAGTGTTTATACAGCAGAAAGGGCTTTGGATGCCGGGACTTTGTTCCCCGAATTAGACAAGCCGTTTTATGGAAGAAGAGGTGAGCCCAGATGAGCCGTCAGGAACGTATGATGCGACAGCTTTCTTCTATGAAGTTTGCCGCATGGGAACTGCACATCTTTTTAGATACCCATCCGGGAAATTGCGAAGCTGCTAAAAAGCTGGAGGAGTACCGTAAGAAGATCAGTGAACTCACTCGCGAATATGAAGAAGCCTTTGGTCCGATCCACGAGACCCACAACGATACCAGTCGGTGGGCCTGGATCAGCGGCCCCTGGCCTTGGGAGAATGAGGAGGATGATGACTGATGTTTGTTTATGAAAAGCGGCTGCAATATCCCATTAAGATCAAAAATCCCAACCCTGCATTGGCAAAGCTGATTATCAGCCAGTATGGAGGCCCTCATGGGGAAATCGGCGCGTCTCTGCGTTATCTCAGCCAGCGTTATAGTATGCCCTATCCCGAGTTAAAAGCAATCCTCACCGACATCGGTACAGAAGAACTGGGACATCTGGAAATGGTAGGGGCTATTGTGTACCAACTGACGCGGAATGTAAGCCCGGAAGACATCAAAAAAGCCGGATGGGATGCTTACTTTATCGATCACACCACGGGCGTATACCCGGTGGCGGCCAGCGGTACCCCCTTTAGTGCCGATGGTCTGGCAGTAACAGGAGATCCTATTGCCGATTTAAACGAAAACTTGGCGGCAGAACAAAAGGCCCGCCTGACGTATGATAATATCCTGCGTTATGCCGATGACCCTGATGTGCGTGATCCCATTAAATTCCTGCGGGAAAGAGAGATCGTTCACTACCAGCGTTTTGGCGAGGGATTGAGGATCCTTACCGATAAACTGGATAGCCGCAATTTCTATGCCTTTAATCCCTCCTTTGATAAGGCAAAGAAAGCAAAAGGCAATTAAGAGAACTAAGAGGGAAACTCCCAAAAGTGAAAATTATATTCACAGAAAAACCAAATTTCTAACAAAATGGATTTACAATTTTTGGCGGGTTGTGGTATACTGTAGACAGAATGATGTAGGTATGCCCGCAAGTGTGGAAAATACCTGAGTTCACAAAAAGGAGTATGTTTACTATGAAGTATTTAGGAATCGATGTCGGCGGTACCAATATTGCGGTAGGAATTGTGGATGAGGATAACAACCTGATTGCCAAGGCCTCCAATAAGACGCCGGTTCCCTGCACAGAAGAGGTTTTCTGCGATTGCGTGGTAAAAACCTCCTTTGAAGCTATGGAAAAAGCTGGTGTTACCCTGGAAGAGCTTCCCTGGATCGGTCTGGGCTGCCCCGGCACCATCAATCGTGCTACCGGTATCGTGGAGTTTTCCAACAACCTGGGTTACTCTAATTTCCCGGTGAAAAAGATGCTGGAAGAGCGCTTTAACGGGAAAGAAGTGATTATCGAAAACGACGCCAATGCTGCCGCATATGGCGAGTATCAGGCAGGTGCCTTGAAGGGCGCCGATAATGCTGTGGCCATTACCCTGGGTACTGGCGTTGGCAGCGGTATCATTATCGATCACAAGATCTATTCCGGCAATAACTTTGCTGCTGGTGAGATGGGCCACCATGTGATCGTGTTCAACGGACGGCAGTGCAACTGCGGCCGTAAGGGCTGCTGGGAGCGTTATGCTTCTGCTACCGGCCTGATTATCACCACCAAGGAAGCCATGGAAAAGGCCGATAAAAACAGCCCCATCTGGCAGCTGGTGGACGGCGATATCGACCGTGTCAGCGGACGTACTGCTTTTGATGCCATGCGTGCAGGCGATCCGGTAGGGAAGCAGGTGGTTGATGAGTATATCGCATATCTGGGCTGCGGTCTGGTGAACGTAATCAACACCTTCCAGCCGGATATCCTCTGCATTGGCGGCGGTATCTGCAACGAGGGCGAGACCCTGTTGGCTCCTCTGCGTGAGTATGTGGAGCGGGAGCAGTATTCCATGAACTCCACCAAGAAGACGGTTCTTTGCCGTGCAAAGCTGGGCAATGATGCAGGCATTATCGGTGCTGCTCTGCTGGGCAAATAATAACCCCCAAATTTAATTTTAAATTGAGCACCTCCCCGGCGCTGCAAATGTCGGGGAGGTACCTTTGTAAAAACAAAACATATGTCAACATGGGAGAGGAACAAATCGCTATGAGTATCGAGAAAAAAGTATTTGGAACGCTGCCTGATGGCCGGGAAGTTGACCTGTACATTCTGAAAAATGCTGCTGGCTTTACTGTGGAGGTCATTCCCTATGGCTGCCGTCTGGCAAAAGTTCTTGCCCCAGACCGCAATGGGCGTTTTGGGGACGTGGTGATCGGTCATGATACCTTGGAGGGCTATCTTTCCGACGTCCATGGCAGCCTCATCGGCCGGGTGGCAAACCGCATCGGCGGAGCTAGCTTTACGATAGGGGAAAAGGAATACCACCTGTTGAAAAACGACGGGGAGAACTGTCTGCATGGCGGCAGCGTCAATTATGGCCATGTGCTGTGGAATGTGGCAGCCACCAAGGATGGGGACGAGCCTTCCATTACCTTTACTTATGTAAGTCCGGACGGCGAGAGCGGTTTCCCGGGAACCGTGGAGATGACAGTCACTTATTTTGTTACCGCAGATAATTCCCTGGTTTTGGATTATCAGGCTACCACGGATGCGGAAACTCCTCTGAACCTGACCAACCATGCCTATTTCAACCTCAGCGGCGATCACTCTCACAAAATGCTGGATACAGTACTGCAAATCAATGCCAATATGGTGACGGCCGTTTCGGATGACCTGATCCCTACCGGAGAGTTTATGGATGTGGCGGGCACTCATTTGGATTTCCGCGCTCCCAAGACTATTGGGCAGGATATTTTCTGCGACGACCATCTGATGCAGGTTTGCGGCGGCTATGACCACAACTTTGTAATCAGCGGTACGGGAATGCGCAAAGCGGCAGAGGCCTGGGAGCCGGCCTGCGGCAGAGTGATGGAATGTTTTACCGACCTGCCTGGAATGCAGCTGTATACGGCCAATAGTATGCCCCGGGATGTGCTGGGAAAGAATGGCGTCCCCATGATGGAGCACAACTCTTTCTGTCTGGAGACCCAGTATTATCCGGATTCTGTCCACCATGCAAACTTCCCTTATGAAAACCTGAAGCCGGGACAGAAGTTCCATTCCCAAACGGTGTACCGTTTTTCTGTGCGGTAATAAAGGGATAATTTTTTGAAAATAGCAGGCGGATGCTTGATAAACAGCAAGCATCCGCCTGTCCTGCTATCAGAGCAGGTGCGAAATATGTAAAGGAGAGAAGGAATATGGAAAAAAGTGCGGAGCAGCCCCGTGGAAGGCTGAGTGCGCTGCTGCCTATTGGAGTGTTTTTAGTGGTGTTTATCGGTAGCGGTATCCTGTTTCAGGATTTCTACGCTATGCCTGCTGTGGTAGGATTCCTCATTGCTCTGGTGGTGGCGTTCCTGCAAAATCCCAAGCGCAGCTTTAACGACAAGCTGGTGGATGTGACCCGTAGCATGGGAGATGAGAACGTCATGGTTATGTGCCTGGTGTTTGTACTGGCAGGCGGTTTTTCCGGCGCGGTACAGGCAGCCGGGGGAGTGGAGAGCACCGTAAATTTCGGCCTGTCCATCCTGCCGCCATCGGTGGCTGTTATGGGCGTGTTTGTTATCGGCTGCTTTATCTCTACCGCTATGGGTACCTCCGTGGGCACCATTGCGGCTTTGGCCCCCATTGCGGTGGGAATCAGCCAAAAAACCGGGATTCCGGCAGCATTGTGTATCGGTGCGGTGGTTTCCGGCGCCATGTTTGGAGATAACCTTTCCATGATCTCCGATACCACCATTGCCGCTACTAGAACCCAGGGCTGCGATATGAAGGATAAATTCCGGGAGAACCTGA
This sequence comes from uncultured Clostridia bacterium, assembly GCA_944384915.1. Classification (GTDB taxonomy): domain Bacteria; phylum Bacillota; class Clostridia; order Oscillospirales; family Acutalibacteraceae; genus Heritagella_A. The sequence continues at coordinate 8,190 of CALWVH010000104.1, forward strand.
AGATCGTCCTGCCTGCGGCTGTCATCACTCTGATCCTGTTCCTGATTTTAGCAAGCGGGGGAGAGTACCATGCAGAAGGGGACCTGAGCTATGACTTCTGGAAAATCCTTCCCTATCTGGTGGTGTTGGTAGGCGCGGTTGCCGGACTGAATGTGTTTATCGTCCTGACAGCGGGCATAGTGTTGTCTCTGGTTGTCGGCGTGGCAACTGGTTCCATCGAGTGGTCCCAGATATTTACCGTGGTATTCCAAGGTCCCGATGGAAGCGGCGGCATCAAAAATATGTATGACATCACCGCTATTTCTATTGTAGTGGCCGGCGTCATTGGGCTGGTAAAGGCAAACGGCGGCATTGATTTTATCCTGTATGCTATCCGCCGCCATGTGAAAACGCCCCGGGGCGCACAGCTGGGCATAGCTCTCCTCAGCTCCCTGGTGGATATCTCCACAGCCAATAATACAGTAGCGATTGTGATGGCTGGCCCCATTGCCAAGGATATTTCCACCGAGTTTGGCGTGACGCCCCGGCGTACTGCCGCCCTGCTGGATATCTTTACTTCGGTGTGGCAGGGGATCATCCCCTATGGTGCCCAGCTTTTGTATGCCTGTTCCGGTGCGGCGGCTCTGGGAGTGACATTGACCCCTGTGGAATTGCTCCCGTACCTGTTCTATCCCATTCTAATGGGAGTGGGCGCACTCCTGTACATTCTGGTGTTCAGCGGTAGGAAAAAAGCGAAGGCTGAAAAATCCGCATAAAGCAATAAACAATAAAAACTCCCCGAAAGAGCCAAGTTACAGGGCTCCTTCGGGGAGTTTGTTTTTTGTTTTAAGAGATCATAATCCAGCGGTGCCGATTTTGCGGAACCGGGCATAGCGATTTTCCAGCATGGTTTCGGTGGGAAGCTGGAGATTGGTACGGATGACCTTATACAGCTTTTCCTGTAGGTCTGCATATACCTGCTCAAAATCTCCATTATGCTCCGGGATCACCTGCTCGATCACGCCCAGAGAGAAGAGATCTTCTGCGGTGAGCTTCAGGCAAGCAGCAGCTTCCTTCATTTTGCCGCTGTCTTTCCACAGGATACTGGCGCAGCCTTCGGGGGAAATGACGGAATACACAGAGTTTTCCAGCATCCACACCTGGTCGGCTACCGCCAACCCCAACGCGCCGCCGCTGCCGCCTTCCCCAATAAGGATGGAGACTACCGGGGTCTTTAGGGTCATCATTTCCATCAGGTTTTCGGCAATGGCCTGTCCCTGCCCCCGCTCTTCCGCAGCAATGCCGCAATAGGCGCCGGAGGTGTCCACAAAACAGATCACCGGGCGGTGGAATTTCTCTGCCAGCTTCATCTGGCGCAGGGCTTTGCGATACCCTTCCGGGTGAGCAGAGCCAAAATTCCGGGCCACCTTTTCTTTTAATTCCACGCCTTTTTCCAGGCCAATGACCGTTACCGGCATCCCATTTAGTCTGGCAATGCCCGCCACAATGGCCTTGTCGTCTGCAAACCGGCGGTCGCCGTGCATCTCGGTAAAGTCGGTGAAAATATTCTCAATAAACCGCATACTGGTGGGGCGATCCTTAGCCCGCGCCGCCATTACGCGCTCATAAGGTTCGATCATTCTGCCTGCGCCTCCTCTGTATCCGTGTTATGGGGGAGCGGCGCATGGAAGGAAAGCAGCCGCGCCAGATATTCTTTCTGTTCTCTGCGGGGTACTACTTCATCCACAAAGCCTTTTTCCACCTGGAATTCTGCCCGCTGGAATCCAGCCGGCAGCTTCTGGCGGATGGTCTGCTCAATCACTCGGGGGCCGGCAAAGCCGATGAGGGCCTTGGGTTCGGCCAAGGTGATATCCGCTTCCATGGCAAAGCTGGCAGTGACGCCGCCAGTGGTGGGGTCGGTGAGGACGGCGATATACAGCAGACCTGCATCGCTGTGGCGCTTCACCGCGCCGCTGGTCTTGGCCATCTGCATCAGGGAGAGGATGCCTTCCTGCATTCTGGCACCGCCGGAAACCGTAAAGCCGATGACCGGCAGATGGTGCTCGGTGGCATATTCAAACAGGCGGGTAATCTTCTCGCCTACAATGGTGCCCATACTGCCCATCATAAAGTAAGGCTCCATGACGAACAGGCAGCAGGGCCAACCGCCGATGGTGGCGGTGCCGCAGATGACAGCTTCCTTTTCGGCGCTGTCCAGATAAGCGTGTTTCAGCTTTTTGTCGTAATTGGGAAAGCCGATGACATTTTTGGAGCGCAAATCGCCATTTTGTTCCTGAAAGGAATCCTCATCGGCAATGATGCTGATCCGCTGCCGAGCGTTGATGCGGAAATGATGGCCGCATTTAGGGCACACGTTGTCATTTTCGCTCAAATCGCTGGTAAACAGCATGGCCCGGCATCCGGGACAGGATGTGCACATTTCGCTGGGAACGTCGGGAGCCGCCGTCTTGGTCAGCTTTTCATAGGCGCTCTCCAGCGTGTTCATGGGCTTTTTGAATAAATCCTTGGGAAGCATCAGGAGACCTCCTTATTCCGGGCTTTCTCCCGTTTTTCCATATAGTTGGTGTAGTAATCGCCGCTGGCAAATTCCGGATCGCTTAGGATCTCCATGTGAAGCTCCGCGTTGTGCTCTACGCCTTCCACAATCAGTTCGCACAGGGCCGCCTGCATCTTGCGGATGGCCTCTTCCCGGGTCTGGGCGCACACAATCAGCTTGCCCACCATGGAATCATAGAAAGGCGGGATGCTGTAGTCCTGATACAAAGCGGTATCAAAACGCACCTGGGGACCGCCGGGTACATGGAGCAGAGTAATCCGTCCGCAGCTGGGCCGGAAATCCTTGTTGGGGTTTTCGGCGTTGATACGGCACTCAATGGCGTGGCCAGTTACACGGACGTCCTCCTGTTTAAAGGAGAGGGGCACACCGGCTGCAATGCGAATCTGCCATTTGACGATATCGATATTAGTCACCATTTCTGTGACGGAGTGTTCCACCTGCAAACGGGTGTTCATCTCCATAAAATAGAACTTCCCGTCCTTGTCCATCAAAAACTCGATGGTACCCACGCTGGTGTACTTGGCAGCTTTTGCTGCCCGCACTGCCACTTCGATCATTTCTTTACGGGTCTCAGGGGTCAATGTGTTGGCGGGGCTTTCCTCAATGAGCTTCTGGTTTTTCCGCTGCACAGAGCATTCCCGCTCGCCCAGCGCCACCACGTTGCCCTGCTGGTCGCAGAGCAGCTGCATCTCGATGTGCTTGGCAGGGTAGAGGAATTTCTCCATATACACGCCGCCGTCGCCAAAAGCCTTTTCTGCCTCGCTGGAAGCAGTGAGGAACGCCGTCTCGAAATCTTCGCTGCGCTCCACCTTGCGGATACCCCGTCCGCCGCCGCCGCTTCTGGCCTTTACCAAAAGGGGATAGCCGATCTCGTCGGCCTTTTTGTGGGCCTCCTCCACTGACTCGATAACGTCGCAGCCAGGGATAACCGGCACATTGGCGGCCATCATGGTCTTACGGGCAATATCCTTATCGCCCATTTTAGAGATCACTTCCGCGCTGGGGCCGATAAAAGCAATATGGCACTGCTGGCACAGCTCGGCAAACCGGGCGTTCTCGGAAAGCAGGCCATAGCCGGGATGGATAGCCTCAGCTTTGGTGGCCACGGCAGCGGAGATAATGGCCGTCATATTCAGATAGCTCTCCTGAACCGATGCAGGCCCGATGCAGATGCTTTCATCTGCAAGACTGACATGAAGGGCGTCCCGGTCGGCTTCGGAGAATACCGCCACTGTGGAAATACCCATTTCCTTACAGGCGCGAATGATCCGCACAGCGATCTCGCCCCGGTTGGCGATGAGAATTTTTGAAAACATCCGCAGCGCCTCCTTTTACAGAAGTGCAAAGGAAAGCTCCGCGCTCACCGTCAGTTTCCCGTTAACATAGCCCTTGCCCTTGGCAAAATAGAAGGGCGGGCGACTTTTCACCATGCTGCACTTCATCACCAGGGTGTCGCCGGGAAGCACCTTGTTCTTAAAACGGGCTTTATCGATGCCGGTGTAGAAGGTGTTTTTCCCCGCTACTTCATCCTTTAACAGCACGCAGCAGGTTTGAGCCATAATTTCCAGCTGGATCACGCCAGGCATTACCGGCATCCCGGGAAAATGGCCCTGGAGGAAGAATTCATCCCCCTTGACGGTGTATTTACCAACAGCCAGGTTATCCTCTTCCAGTTCCGCCTCGTCCACCAGCAGCATAGGCTCCCGGTGAGGCAGGATTCCCTTCAGTTCTTCACGATTCATGAGAGCTTCCTCCTCGTTTCCTTAAAAAATCTTGAACAGAGTCTGTCCGTACTCCACCACATCGGCGTTATGGGCGCAGATGTCAACGATTTCGCCGTCCTGCTCGGCGGTGATCTCGTTCAGCAGCTTCATAGCTTCGATAATGCACAGCACGTCGCCCTTTTTCACCTTATCGCCCACTTTTACATAGGGATCAGCCTCAGGGGAGGGGGAGTCATAGAACACACCCACCATGGGGGACTTGACCTCGGTCAAGTTGCTGAAATTCCCGGCGCCAGGAGTGGCGGGGGCAGCTTCCGCCGGAGCGGCGGCTGCCGGAGCTGCCGGAGCAGCAGGCATTACAGCCGGCATGGGCATGGGGGCTGCCGGTACGCAGGCAGGGGCGGGAGGATTCTTAGCCAGACGGATATTGGTCTCGCCCTCGGTGATTTCAATGGTAGTCAGGCCGGTATCATTCATGATCTCAGCCAGAGTTCTGATTTCTTCCAGATTCATAGAGCCCACCCTTTCTCAGATTTTTTTCAGTACCAGGCAGGCGTTGTGGCCGCCGAAGCCCAGATTAGTAGAAATCGCATATTCAATATCGGCTTTACGAGCCTCATTGGGGACATAATCCAAATCGCAGTCCGGGTCAGCTTCGCGATAGTTGATGGTGGGAGGCACAATGCCGTCGCGCAGGGCATAGGCACAGGCCATGGCCTCCAGTGCGCCGGTAGCGCCCAGCATATGGCCGGTCATGCTCTTGGTGGAGCTGACCATAGCTTTGTGAGCAGCTTCCTCGCCCAGAGCCAGCTTAAAGGCCAGGGTTTCGGTCTTATCGTTCAAAGAGGTGCTGGTTCCGTGGGCATTGATGTACAGGCAGGCGTCCAGCGGCATGTCAGCTTCCTTCACTGCCAGACGGATGCTCTGGGCAGCGCCCTTGGCCTCCGGATGGGGGGCGGTCATGTGGTAGGCATCGTTGGTGTTGCCGTAGCCCACGATTTCAGCGTAAATCTTGGCGCCGCGAGCCACAGCATGCTCGTATTCTTCCAGCACCAGGATTGCGCCGCCTTCGCCCATGACGAAGCCGCTGCGCTCCTTATCAAAGGGGATAGAAGCACGGTTGGGGTCTTCTTCGGTGGTCAGGGCCTTGCAGTTGGTAAAACCGGCAATAGAGAGCTTGTTGATGGTAGCCTCTGCGCCGCCGGCGATCATGGCGTAGGCATAGCCGTAGCGGATGGTGTGGAATGCCTCGCCCACAGCATGAGCAGAGGTTGCACAGGCAGTGGTCACACACATGGAGGG
>CALWVH010000105.1 GCA_944384915.1 uncultured Clostridia bacterium
AATGTGCTTGGGGAATATATGGAGCTGCTTCCCAGTGTAGATAGCCTGTGGATCGGAGAGGCTTTTGATTATGAAGGGACTTCTCCTGCATACTGGCTCACAGAAGTGACCGGTATCCCCTTTGGCCGGAAGGGGGAGATGCTGCATCGAGGCGGCAATAAATGGCGGGGTATGGTCTTTGGCATGACACCCCGGTGCAACTGGCCGGAGGGCGGAAGCCCGCTGCCGATCTGGGAACTGTGGAAAGAATTTGGAATGGAGGGCTGTACCGTACAGGGATGGTGGTCTGCGGAATGCCCCGTGTCCATCTCTAATCCCAATATCAAAGCAACCGCTTTTGTACAGAAAGACCGGGCATTGATTGCAGTGGCTTCTTGGGATTCTGAAACGGTCACCGTTCCGGTAGAAATTGATTTTGATAAGCTTCCGTTTACTGGCGATGGGGTGAACTTCCGTGTTCCTGCAATTTCCGAGTTCCAAAACGAGGAACCCTGTGCGGCAGTTCCCGTGCTCACCATTGAGCCTGGAAAGGGAAAAATCGTGATACTCCAAAAGAACGCATAATTATTTTTGAAAGGCCAAGAGAGCAACTGAAAAATGGGGAAGAACTTTTCCCTTGAAAATCATCTTGCTTTATGAGGCAATACAACTTATAATAAAATTTAGTGTATAATGGTTACACTGCAAAACAGAGCTGGTAATTTACCAGCTCTGCTTTTTGTTTCGCTATAGTTGTAGCAGCCGGTGAAGATACGGATTTTCAGGAGGCGTTTGTGATGTTTCAGATTGTTGCAGTTTACAGCCCGGTTTTGTTGAAACAGGGGTTTACAGTAGAAAAGGAACTATTTGACCGGGAGCTGGACGCCCAGGTGACCCTGCTTCCCCATAAGACGGTGACCCGGGAGGAATTGTACCAGCATCTAGCGGAGGCAGACGCCCTTTTTACCGATTACCAGCAGGTGGATACAGAACTTTTGGAGCACGCGCCCCGTCTGCAATGCGTCTCTCTTCTCTCTACCGGGTACAATGTGGTGGATGTCCCCGCGGCTCAAAAGGCGGGGGTGGCAGTGTGCCATGTGCGGGAATACTGTACCCAGGAGGTAGCGGAACACACCATGGCCCTGATGCTGGCTTTGGTGCGGAACCTGCGGCCCTATGTGATGGCGGTGGAACAGGGAATCTGGGAGTTTGACCGGGTCTCCCGGGCATCCCGGCTGGAGGGACAGACGCTGTGCCTTTTTGGGCTGGGGAAAATCAGCCGGGCAGTGGCCCGTCGGGCACAGGCTTTTGGGCTTCATGTCACGGCGGTCTCCCAGCATACCAGCCAGGAGGAAGCCCAAAAGCTGGGAATCCAGCTGGTAACGCCTCAGCAGGCCCAGGAAACAGCAGATATCATCTCCAACCATATGGCCTTGACGCCGGAAACCTACCACTATTTTAACCGGGAATTTTTCAGCGGCTTGCAGCGCGCCCCCATTTTTCTCAATCTGGGACGGGGCGGCAGCGTCAACGAGACCGACCTGGCGGAGGCTTTGGACCAAGGTTGGGTGAGCGCCGCCGGGTTAGATCTTTTGTGGAAGGAAAATCCGGAGCTGGCAGGCCATCCGCTGTTGGGCAGGGAAAATGTGATTATTACGCCCCATGCAGGCTTTTATTCGGAAACCTCCCTGCGGGAAATGATCCGTATCGCCTGTGAAAATCTGATCTATTGCCTGCGGAGAGAGGACGATAGGGTAGATGATTATGTGCTTCCTCCCAATAGGTAAGCAAACCGGGAATAAAATCGGAAAAAGGTATTTACAAACCTGCCAAAAAAAGGTATGATGAGGCCGCGCCCCGGAAAATCCGGGGATAAATGCCAAAAAGCACACGAGGGTTTTCATCCTCACAACATATAGAAAGGAAAATCCCTTTATGAGAATGAGAAAAAAAGACTGGGCGCGGCCGGAACTGGCTGCTTGCCCCTATTATACCGACCAGCCGGAGACCCTCAAAGGGCATTGGCAGGAGCAGTATGCCAAAAAGCAGCCCCTCCATCTGGATTTGGGCTGCGGCAAATGCACCTTTTTGGCGGAGCTGGCCTTTCGGCATCCGGAGATCAACTATATCGGCATTGACCAGAGCCCGGATGTGCTGGGGGTAGCTCGGCGCAATATTGAGAGCACCTTTTCCCAGGGGGAGCGCCGGGTAGAGAACGTCATGCTTACCGCTTATGATATCGAAAAAATTGCGGCTATTTTGGACGAACAGGCCGACCGCGTGGAGCGGATCTACATCAATTTCTGCAATCCGTGGCCCAAGGCGCGGCACCACAAGCGCCGCCTGACCCATACCCTCCAGCTTTTGAAATACCGGAAGCTGCTGTGCGAAGACGGGGAGATCTGGTTCAAGACCGACAACGACGACCTGTTTTTGGCCACCCTGCGCTATCTGGAAGAGGCGGGCTTTGCGGTATACGCTAAGACCTTTGACCTCCACGCAGAAAATGACCCGGAGAACATCGAGTCGGAGCACGAGGTCATGTTTACCGCTCAGGGTATCCGTACCAAGGCGCTAAAGGCCCGGATGCTGCCAAAGGTTCCCGAAAAACCAGCGGAAAAAGAACCAGAGCAAGAATAATACAAAAAGGCCCTGCCGGATTTCCGGCAGGGCCTTTGGTTTATTTTTTAAACAGTAGTGAGGATCACAGTGCAGTTTCCGGTGACGGTGACAGTGCCTTCCCCAGCAGGGACAAACACGCTGTCGCCCTTTTGAACCGGCAGTTTCTCGCCGTCGCTCTCCATGACGCCTTCGCCGTCTACAATGACGAAGGAACGGAAGCTGGTGTTGTCAATAGCAAAGGGCTGGGCGCCGTTAACCACATATTTATCGGTGGTAAAGTACTTGCAGGTGGCCAGGCGGGTCTCTACCGCAGCCTCCAGCTGCTTGGGCTCATAGGTGTGGGCAGAGGTGTCGGAGGGGGTCATTTTGGAGACCTCGATAGCCTTGTCCACATGGAGCTCCCGCAGATTGCCGTTCTTGTCGCGGCGGCCGTAGTCGTACACCCGATAGGTGGTGTTGGAATTCTGCTGGATCTCGCAGATGATGATGCCTGCGCCGATAGCGTGGATAGTGCCGGCCTCAATAAAGAACACGTCGCCCTTATGTACCGGGACTTTGTTCAGCACTTCCAGCAGGGTGTTATCCTCGATCTTAGCCCGGAACTCCTCTTTGGAGATCTCACGGTTCACGCCAAAGTACAGGGAAGCGCCCTCTTCGCAGTCCAGGATGTACCACATCTCGGTTTTGCCGTATTCGTGCTCCACCCGCAGGGCATATTCATCGCTGGGATGTACCTGGATGGACAGGGGGTTCTTGGCGTCGATAAATTTGATGAGCACCGGGAAGTTTTCAAAAGCCTCTCCGTTTTTGCCCAGCACCTGACGGCCAGCCTTCTCGATATATTCGCTGAGGGTCAGCCCGTCATATTCGCCGCCGCGGATGACGCTCTGTCCGGCGGGATGGGTGGAAAGCTCCCAGCTCTCCGCCACAATGTCCAGGTCGCTCTTCTTGTTGTATTCGGTCTTTAGGCGCGTGCCGCCCCAGAGATAGTCCTTAAACGCAGGTTCCAGCTTCATCATTTTCATTGGGAATCCTTCCTTTCCACAGCCCGTAAAATGTAGGCCATGCTTTCATTTCTTCTTCTATGATACCCCATAAAACAAAAAACAGCAAGGAAAACTGTGGAGAAAATCCAAAATTTTCTCACAGCCTTCCTTGCTGTCAAAGTAGACAGGGATTATTTCTTCTGGCCGTAGTAGGCGTTGGCGCCGTGCTTGCGCAGGAAGTGCTTGTCCAGCAGCTCCTGCTGCATGGGCTGCATCTGTACGCCATAGGTGTTTTCGGTGTGCCAAGCCATCATGGCCAGCTCTTCCAGCACCACAGAATTGTGTACTGCTTCAAAGCAGTCCTTGCCCCAGGTGAAGGGGCCGTGGGATTTCACCAGTACCGCCGGGATATCCTCCGGCTTTGTGCCCTGGAAGGTCTCTACAATGACCTTGCCGGTCTCCTTCTCGTACTCGCCGTTGATCTCCTCGGGGGTCATGGCGCGAGTGCAGGGGATGGGTCCATAGAAATAGTCGCCGTGGGTGGTGCCGTAGGCAGGGATGCCCCGGCCGCTTTGTGCCCACACAGTAGCCCAACGGGAGTGGGTGTGGACGATACCGCCGATGTTGGGGAAGCTGCGATACAGCTCCGCATGGGTGGGAGTATCAGAGGAGGGGTTCAGCTCACCCTCCACCTTGTTGCCGTTGAGGTCAACGACTACCATATCCTCCGGACGGAGCTTGTCATAGTCCACTCCGGAAGGCTTGATAACGAACAGGCCGGATTCCCGGTCGATCCCGGAGACATTTCCCCAGGTAAACACTACCAGCCCGTGGGCCGGAAGCTGCAAATTGGCTTTCCATACCTGTTCCTTAAGTTTTTCCAGCATAATATTTCCTCCTTGTATAATTACCGTTAAAAAATACGGAAGGATGACGGTTGTGCTGCCTGAAAGGCGGATTCGTTGAGGACAGAGCCCTTATATATCAGAGACATTCCCATGGTGAGAGGAGTTTCCCGGATGCCGGTTTCAATCACATGGATGATCTTTTCTGCGACAATCCGTCCCATCTGCTCTTTGGGATGGTCAAAGGACGTGATCTTCACCGGGGAGTATTGGGAGATGCTGGAGTTGTCAAAGGATACCACGGAGATATCCTCGGGAACCTTCATCCCTTTTTCCAGCAATAACTCAATCAGCCGGTAGGCGATCTGGTCATTATAGCATACTACGCCATCGCAATTATGCATCACCCGGTAGATCCGCTCTCGGTTTTCTCCTTCAAAGAGAGAATCCCGGTCACCGGTGGAGTACCAGAGCACCGCGTCATCATTGATTTGCTGACCGGCGTCCATCAATCCTTGGGCAAATCCAGCGTAGCGTTCATGGCCCTGCATATCGTCGGATTTGAAGATACCGCCCAGACGGCGGCATCCGGCGTGGAGCAATAGGGCAGAGGCGCGGTCACCGCACAGACGGTCGTTGGTCACCACATATATGCACCCTGGAAGCTCCCGATAGTAGCCGTTAAAGAACACACAGGGGATACCCATGCTTTCCAGCTTTTGATACAAAGCGATATTGGGGTTGGGCAGGGCGGTTTTGGTGCCCTCTACAATAAGGCCATCCACCCCATTTTCCATCATGGACTGCAAAAGCTGCCGCTCGGTCTCCACCCGGTTTTTGGTCACACCCAAATGCAGGTGGTATCCCCGGGAAGAGAGGACTTCTTCAATCCCTCTGGTAATTACGGGGAAAATGTAGTCGGTGATATAAGTGGTAATAACCCCAATCGTACGACTTTTCTGGAGAGAGGGGGTGCCTTTGGCGATATAAGTGCCGCTGCCCCGACGGCGCACCACAAAGCCCTCCTGTTCCAGAATCCCCAAAGCCTGCCGTACGGTCTGACGGCTAAAGCCAAATTGGGCCGAAAGCTCGTTTTCCGAAGCCAACCGGTCCCCCATGTGGAACTCCCCGGAAAGGATACGGTTTCGAATGGCGTTAGCGAGAATACTGTATTTAGCTTCCGTTTTCTCCCGGGACATAAAAAACACCTCCCTATCACAGATTGTACATACAACTTAATGATATCCTGCCATACTAATTTTTGCAAGGGGTTCCCGGGAAATTTCAAAAATATTTCTTATTTGCAGCAAGCAGAAGAAAAAAATCTTACAAATTCATAACAAAACACAGAAAAACATTGAAAGGCCGGGGGAGGATGCGATACAATAAATCCAGTTATAGGTTCAAAAAGTTTTGGGAAAATTCATTATGAAAATTCATTATAATAATGAAATGAAAAATACAGGGGGATCTTTTATGGAAAAGGCTATTGAAATCATGAAGGAAGTGCAGAAGGTGGTGGTAGGCAAGGAGCGCACCATTCTCAGCGTCATGTGCGCCATGTTGGCAGGAGGCCATATTCTGCTGGAAGATATTCCCGGAGTGGGAAAAACCACCATGGCCTTGGCTTTTGCCCGCGCGATGGATCTGAGCTTTAAACGTACCCAGTTTACCCCGGATGTAATGCCCACCGATGTGACAGGCTATTCCCTCTATAACCGGCAGACGGGTACCAACACCTATGTCCCCGGCGCGGTGATGTGCAACCTGTTTTTGGCTGACGAGATCAACCGTACCTCCAGCAAGACCCAGTCCGCGCTGTTGGAAGTCATGGAAGAGGGGAGCGTCACAGTGGATGGGATTACCCGCCGTCCCCCCAGCCCTTTCTGGGTCATCGCCACCCAGAACCCGGTTGGTTCCGCCGGTACCCAGCTTTTGCCGGAATCCCAGATGGACCGCTTTATGGTGTGTTTGAGCATGGGATACCCGGAAGTAAAAGAGGAAGTGCGTATTTTGCAGAGCCGTCAGACCCAGAACCCGCTGGAACTGGTGCAAAGAGTGGCAGGCCCTGAGGAAATCTTGGAAATGCAGGCAAAGGTACGGGAGATCTATGTGGCAGATGTGGTGTGTGAATATGCCGCCCAGCTGTCTGCCTGGACCCGTTCTACTCCTATGCTCCGGCTGGGTGTGAGTCCCCGCGGTACCCTTGCCCTGCTGCGTATGGCAAAAGCTGCTGCTTTTTTGACAAACAAAGAGTATGTTGTGCCTGAAAATATACAATCTGTATTTTTGGATGTGTGCGCCCACCGTGTACTCCTCAGCTCCAAAAGCCGGGTGAGTGGTATGGATGCCCGCGGTGTGCTGGAGAATGCCCTACGGGAAGTTCCGGCGCCGGGTATCGGATAAGGGGCAGGCCATGGCAAAATATCGAATCTTTTACGGGCTGGTTCTAGCCGGTTCGATCTTGTTCTACGCGTTTTACAAAGAGTATCTTTCTGCTGTAGTATTACTAATAGTTTTTATAATTCCTTTGCTCTCTCTGCTTCTCACCCTTCCAGCGTGCTTTTTGGTACGCATCCGCATCCGTCTGGAAAAGGATACGGCGGAAAAAGGAGAGCCGGTACCTCTGGTGATGGAAGTAGAGAATCGGTGGGTCATGCCTTGCGCCTTGGCCCAGGTAAAGCTGCGCTGTGTCAATCATTTGGGACAGAGCGCAGAGGGCGACGTGTTTCGCCCACTGGATCTGATAGCCTCAACGGAAGCAGCCGCCCGGCGCCGGGTGGTGCTGCGGCAAAGCCTTGTAAGCCGGTGGTGCGGCAAGGTGGAGGTATCGGCGGCAAAAGTGCGGGTGGCAGATTTGCTGCGGCTGTTTCGCCTGCCAGTGATGGGCTGGCCCAAGACACAGGAGATAAGCATTTTACCCCGAATCCAGGAGGTAGGGGTATATCCTGCCGAGGGAAGCGTTACCCTGGAATCGGAGCGGTATTCCCCCTATCGTCCTGGGGATGACCCAGGAGAGGTATTTCAGGTGCGAGAGTTCCGGGAAGGGGACAGTCTGCGTCGGGTACACTGGAAGCTGAGCCAGCGGATGTCTACCTGGATGGTGCGGGATTTCTCCCAGCCTATAGAATACGGTTTATATGTATTGGTAGAGCCGGGGGCGTCACTTTCCCCGGAATTGTTGGACCGGATGATGGAGGCATTTACCTCCCTGTCCGCTTCTATGATTCAAGGGGGCTGCATCCACCGGGTAGGTTGGATGGACGGGGAAGTCCTTCGCTGGGAGGAGCTGGAGGACTTGGACAGCCTTAGTGCTGTGCTGGAGAACCTTCTTGCTGTAAGAGCAGAGAAGAAGCGTTTGGCGCTGGAGGAGTGCCTTGAGGGAAAATTCCCCGTTCGGGGCGGTCATTTGCTGTATTGCACCACCCAGGGGAAGACAGAGGAGGAAGAAAAAGCCCTGCTGGAGAGCCTTACTTTCGTCAAACAGGAACGGGGCCTGCGGCAGGTCACCTTATTGTTGGCCGGGAACCTTCCTGCTGGTGTTGACGGCGGGGAGGACTGCACCGTGGTAGAGATCGGAGAGGGCCTGCGGGGATTGGAGGAGCTGATACTGTGAAAAGATGGATAAAACGCGGCACTGCCGCCTCTGAAAAAACAGCAGCTCCCGGTTTTTCCCTTATACCCTCCAGTGTTGCTCCGGTGCGGGGCAACCGCTGGATGGACCTTTTGCTTCGCCTGCTGGTGATGGAACTGGGAATGTTTGGCAGTGCGTGGACCTTTTTTTCCGCTATGGATATTTGGCCCCAGGGTTCCGCCATGGCGGTATGGCTGGGACTGTATGCAGCGGTGGCAGTGCTGATTTATTCCAGTGACAACTGGCCGTTTTTGCTGCTCATTCCCACAGCCCCACTCGCTATCTGGGCTTATGTTACCTTTGATACCCTTTCTACAGGGTTTATCAGCCTTTTGAACCGAACCCTGCGGACCATGACTGAAAATTCCCCTTGGCGTTTTGTCCAGTTTGCTCTGGACTCTATGCCTTTGTCGGAACTTCGTTGGGCAGAGACCCACTTTATGGTATTGTTGTTCTGCTCCCTTGCTCTGGGAGCGGGATTTTTTGTGGTGCGGCGGCCCTTTTTACCCGGATTTTTGCTGTTTACCGCGCCCCTAGCCCTGTTCCCCTTATTTTTTACCCTCATGCCTCAGCTTTGGGCCTTTTTCGCCCTGGTGGCTGCTTGGGTAATGATGGCTATGCTCCAACAGCCCTTGGGATTAAGAAAAAAGGAGAAAAAAAAGTCGGAGATTGTGGCGCGACAAAAAAATGCCCGTCAACAGATAGCGCTGCTTTTGGGCGTCTGCGTAATGGTATCGGCGGCCCTTTCTGCGGCGGTGATCCCCCAGGAGAACTATCAGCGCCCTGAAGGGTTCCAAGAATGGTTGAATTCGATGGGAAATTGGGCCCAAAGACTATTCCATGTGGAAGAAGACCTGCACAATTTGCCGGAGCTGCGCTTTACCGGCGCCACGGCGCTGGAAGTGGATTGCAACATCCAGCAGCCTCTGTATCTGCGGGGCTACGCTGCCGGGGAATTTACCGGCGGGAGCTGGGAAGTGATCCCCGACAGTGATTATGAAGAGGCTGCTTCGGCCTTTTCTGGTATGGAAAGGAACCCCCAAAACCTGTATGCTTCGTATTGGAGCGATGTGCAGGACAGTTATACGGTAACGGTGCGGAACGTGGCTCCCAACCGGAATTCCCTGTTTTTGCCTGGAGGGCTGGTGACGGATATCTCCCGTATGGACGGGGCCTGGTATCGGCAGGACCTGTATGCGGAGACCCGGTCCTTCTGGGGAGTAGGAGAATACACGGTGCAAGCTCTTGCCCTGCCGGATCTTTGCCAAATTAGCCTTGGCTTTGAAGAGCCCTCTATTGCACAGTGGTTTCAGCCCGCAGGGGGAGAAACAGGGATAAAAGCCATGATGGAAAACTACGAAGTGTTTCTATATGAGAACTATACTGCTTTGCCCGAGGATACCCGACAATCCGCCCAAGAATGGTGGCGGCAGTATTTAGGGCAGGAGGGAGAAGTGCCTCTGCGAGAAGCCTGTTCCATCTTACAGGAGATATTCAACAGCGAATTTTTATACCGATATGACCCTCCCAGTTTTCCAGAGGGAAGAGAGTATTTGCAGTGGTTTTTAGAAGACGCCAAAGAGGGATATTGCGTCCATTATGCCACGGCAGGCGTACTGCTCCTTCGTGCACTGGGAATCCCGGCCCGGTATGCCGAAGGGTATATTGTCACCCAAGATGATTACGCCAATGGGGAATGGACCCGGGATGGATTTTTGAAGATCTCAGATGACCACGCTCATGCCTGGGTGGAAGTATATGACCCGGTGGGGATGAGCTGGATACCGGTGGAGCTGACCCCTGGTTTCAGCTCCGAATCCTTCTGGGAATCCCCTAACGGGAACGAACAGCCAGAGTCCACCCCTGTTCCCAGCGAAAAACCGGAGGTAACGCCTACTCCCACGCCGGAGGCGGAAGTTACCCCAACTCCCACACCCCAAGAGCAGCCTACTCCAGAACCAGGGAGCACCCCCACGCCTGCTCCGCAGGGTCCCCAAGGGGGAAGCGGCGGCAGCTTCCAGCCGCCGGACTGGCTGTGGCCGGTTCTGGCCGCGGTACTGTGTGTGATTTTGGCTGTGGGAGCTGTGTGCCTGCGCAGAAAGCGCCTGCTGGAACGGCAGCGGAGATCCACAAGGCAGACGAATGTGAGCCTTGCTGTAAGGGAATACTGGAAATGGGCTTTTCGAATGTTGTCCCTAGCCGGGGCACCGGTATGGGAGAACACCGACACCCCCGAAAGCTATACCGCCCGTCTGTGCGAGAAATTCCCCGAGTTGGATAGAGAGGCCATGTTGGTGGCCTGCGAGATCGGCCAGCTGGCAGAGTTCTCCGGCAAAGAGCTGGAAGAGAGTCAGCGCCGTACCATGGAGGAATGGGCCCGTTCTCTGTGCCAGTTCTTGATGGGCAAAATGGGATTCTGGTCGAGAATGCGCGGAAAATGGCTGTTGGGGTTGTTTTAAGTTCCTGTAAAACCAGCAGAATTTCTTTTGTTTCGTTCATCTTTTGTGCATTTTGCTACTTCGGCCTTAAAATTATTTTGAGTGGGCCAATTTCATTGAATTACACGAAAGACTGTGGTATAATAATAAAAATTTCAGCATTTTACTTTAGAACTACCAGGCATCTGCCATCTTCGGGAGAGCACGGCGCACCAGTATCTGTCCCTTGCGGCGGTTCCCGGCCGTTCCGGAGAAATAATCTCGATAAGGAAGTGTGAGTTGTGATCAACGGAATCACCTTGCGTGACGCCATATTGTCCGGCGCCCATAATATTTGCAAGAATAAGAAGTCAGTGGATGAGCTGAACATCTTCCCGGTGCCGGACGGCGATACCGGTACCAATATGTCCATGACCATGGCCGCGGCCATGCAGGCGCTGGAAAAGGAAGAAGATGCTTCCGCCGGACGGGTGGCCCATAAGGCGGCTTCCGCCATGCTGCGGGGCGCCCGGGGAAATTCCGGCGTCATCCTCTCTCTGTTGTTCCGCGGTTTCTCTAAAGGATTGCAGGATCAAGACGAGGTTTCCGGCGCAGAGCTTTCGGAGGCTTTGGGCCTGGGTGTGGACGCCGCTTATAAAGCCGTGATGACTCCCACCGAGGGCACTATCCTCACGGTGGCTCGCGTGGCTTATGAAAAGGCACGGGCTGCTGCTGCTATTGATACAGACCCCGTATATGTGTGGTCGGCGGTGTGTATGGGTGCTGCTGCTGCCCTGGAGGAAACTCCGGAACTGCTGCCGGTGCTGAAAAAGGCCGGCGTGGTGGACGCTGGCGGAAAGGGCTTGTGCCTCATTTTTGAGGGTATGATGAGCGTGTTCCGCGACGGCGTGATGATTGAGATGGAAAAGAGCGAGGAGGAGAAGGCAGACGAAACTGCCGAGTTCTTCCGCAATGTTGCCGCAGAATTTGATTCTGAGATCAATTTCACGTATTGCACCGAGTTTATCGTGGGCCGCGACCCGGAGATCACCCGTGATCCCTTGGAACTGCGGGCCTATTTGGAGACCATCGGCGACTGCGTAGTGGTAGTGGACGACGAGGAGATCATCAAGGTCCATGTCCATACCGAAAATCCGGGCAACGCCTTACAGGAGGCTTTGACCTTTGGCCAGCTGCTGACGGTAAAGATCGAGAACATGAAGGAACAGCACCGCAAGGCCGCCGAAGCCAACGAGCAGGCCAAGGCCGCTGCGGCTCCCGCAGCTCCCAAGCCGGCGCCGCTGGAGCGGGCAGAGCCCACCGAAGAGCTGGGCTTTGTGGCTGTGGCAGCAGGCGAGGGCCTGCACACCCTGTTTACCGACTTGGGATGCAGCCAGGTGGTAAGCGGCGGCCAGACCATGAACCCCAGCACCCAGGATATTCTGGCAGCTGTACTGGCTACCCCTGCTAAGAAGGTGTTTGTCCTTCCCAACAATAAAAATATTATCATGGCTGCTGAGCAGACCATCCCCCTGGTCACTGACCGGGAAGTGGTGGTACTGCCTACCCGCACCATTCCCCAGGGCCTTTCCGCCATGCTGGCAGTGGACCCCGACGCCCAGCCGGAGGAGAACCGCCAGCTGATGATGGATGCCGCCGGAGCTGTGGCAACGGGCCTTGTGACCTTTGCCGCTCGGGATTCCGAATTTGGCGGCCACCGCATCCATCAGGGAGACATTATGGGCCTGCGTAACGGCAAGCTGGATTATATCGAAAAGGACCCCATCCATACTTGCAGCAAGCTCACCCGTTCTATGGTGAATAAGAACACCTCTTTCATCACCATCATCTATGGCAGCGAGATCACCGAGGCCCAGGCAGAGGACGCCTGCCGCCGTATCCGCTCCAAGATCAGCGATGATATTGAGGTGACTCTCATCAACGGTGGACAGCCGGTGTATTATTTCATTATTTCCGTTGAATAATTTCGGGCAGACGCGCCCTTGCGGGACTGCCGCCGGACCATGGGTCCTGCGGCAGTCCCTGTTTTTACGAAAGGAGTGAAGGCGGTGCCTTCCCTGTTTACCATGGATATCCAGACCCTCAAGGGAGTGGGGGAAAGGCGGGCCAAGCTGTTCCGCAAGATCGGCGCCCCCACCATCGGGGATTTACTGCGCCTGTACCCCCGCACCTATGAGGATTGGAGCAACCCTCAGGATATCAACGATATCCCCTTGGGAGAGATTGGGGTAGTGCGGGGAGAGGTGGTATCCCCGGTGCGGCAGCAGTTTGTCCGTAAGGGCATGACGTTGTTTAAGGTGGAGGTCAGCGACGGCGTGCGGGATATGACCCTCACCTATTTTAACAATCCCTATGTCAAATCCATGCTGCAAGAGGGGAAGGAATACCTGTTCCGTGGGAAAATGCAAGGCACCCTCACCCGCCGGGAAATGACGGCCCCAGACTTTGCCCCATCGGACCGGTGTGCACCTATCGTGCCTATTTATCCCCAAACAGAGGGACTTTCCTCCCGGCAAATTGCCGCAGCGGTAAAGGCGGCCTTTGCTTTGCTGCCGGAGCTTTTGCGGGACCCTCTGCCCGATGAGCTGCGCCAGCGCCATGAGCTGTGCCAGCTCCGGTTCGCCCTGGAAAACGTCCACTTTCCCGGCTCTATGGAGCTGTTGGAAATTGCAAGGCGGCGGCTGGTGTTTGAAGAACTGCTGGTTTTGCAGCTGGGGCTTCTCTCCATGAAGAGTCGTACCCGGGTGGAAAACCGGCTGCGTCTCCAGGAGGACCGGAGCGAGGAATTTTATAAGCTGCTGCCCTTTACCCCCACCGGGGCTCAAAAGCGGGCGGTCTCCCAGGCAGTAGCGGATATGCGGGGGGATTCCCCCATGAGCCGGCTGGTGCAGGGAGACGTGGGCAGCGGTAAAACGGCGGTGGCGGCGGCGCTGTGCTATTGCGTCATCCAAGAGGGGATGCAGGCGGCGCTGATGGCTCCCACAGAGGTGCTGGCCCGGCAGCACGCCAACACCCTTTCTAAGCTGCTGGAACCGGCTGGCATCCGCACGGCTTTGCTCACCGGCTCTGTGAAGGCCAAAGAAAAGCGGGAAGCCGTTGCCGGGCTGGCGGATGGCTCTATCCAGCTTGCCATCGGCACCCACGCCCTGCTCACCGAGGGGGTACAGTTTCAGCGGCTGGGGCTGGTGATCACCGACGAACAGCACCGTTTCGGTGTAGCCCAACGGGCGGCGCTGGCTCAAAAGGGGGAGAACCCCCATTTGCTGGTCATGAGCGCCACCCCCATTCCCCGCACCCTGGCATTGATGATCTTTGGTGACCTGGATATCTCCATTTTGGACGAGCTGCCTCCCGGACGGCAGAAGATCGAGACTTTCGCCATTACCAGCGACAAGCGGGAACGGGCCTTTGGCTATGTGAAAAAGCACCTGGACCGGGGATTGCAGGGATACATCATCTGCCCTCTCATTGAAGAGGGGCAAAGCGATATGGCCAGCGTCACCCAGTATTGCCGGATGCTGGAGGAGGGCTCCTTTGCCGGGTATCGCATTGGGGTGCTTCACGGCCGGATGAAGCCCCGGGAAAAGGACGCGGTGATGGCGGCCTTTTCCGCCGGGGAGCTGGACCTGCTGGTTTCCACCACCGTGGTGGAGGTGGGGGTGGACGTGCCCAACGCGGTGATTATCCTCATTGAAAACGCCGAGCGGTATGGTCTTTCTCAGCTGCACCAGTTGCGGGGACGGGTAGGCCGGGGGCAGGAGAAATCTACCTGTATTTTGGTTTCCGACGCCCAGAACGAGGAAGCGCTGGCTCGGCTGCGGATTATGTGCCAGACCAGCGAC
This sequence comes from uncultured Clostridia bacterium, assembly GCA_944384915.1. Classification (GTDB taxonomy): domain Bacteria; phylum Bacillota; class Clostridia; order Oscillospirales; family Acutalibacteraceae; genus Heritagella_A. The sequence goes on from CALWVH010000105.1 coordinate 14,347, forward strand.
GGCTTCCGCATTGCCGACGAGGACTTAAAGCTGCGGGGGCCCGGCGACTTTTTTGGTTCCCGGCAGCACGGCCTGCCCCAGCTGTCCATTGCCAATATGGTACAGGATGCCGCCCTGCTTCGCCTTGCCCAGCAAGAGGCCCGAGAGCTTTTACGAGAGGACCCGCTTTTGGAACAGCCGGAGCATAAGGGGCTGCGGGGAGAGACACGCCAGCTCTTTGAAAAAGTAGGGGAAGGAGCCTTTAACTAACCAGCATCTATACAAAATCTGCAAAATGTATCCTCGAACAAATATTGACTTTGTGCAAAATATGGTGTATCATGAAAGTGGAACCGGAAAATCCGGGAGCACTTTGCAGTATGAAAGGGTGAAAATTATGAGCAGCCGTACGGTGATTACCATTGCACGTCAATATGGAAGCGGTGGACGGGAAATTGGCGAAATGTTGGCCAAAAAGCTGAACGTGCCGTATTACGATAAGGAGTTGATTGCTTTGGCCGCTAAGAAGAGCGGTCTTAGTGAGGAGGTTTTCCGTCAGGCAGACGAACGGGCCACCAGCAGCCTGCTGTATTCCCTGGTGATGGGGACATACGGATATGGCGGCGGTGTTGCCGGGATGAACGATATGCCCATCAACGACAAGCTGTTCCTCATCCAGGCGGATATTATCCGCAAGGCCGCGGAAGAAGGGCCCTGTGTGATCGTAGGCCGCTGCGCGGACTACATATTGCGGGAGCGGAAGGACTGCCTGCGGGTGTTCATCCACGCCGACCGGGACAGCCGGCTGCGCAGGGCCGTGGAAAAATACGGCATTGACCCCGCCAAGGTGTCCGATTTCCTTACCAAAAAGGATAAGCAGCGTGCCAACTACTACAACTTCTACACCAATAAAAAGTGGGACGCCCTGCAAAATTATGATTTGACCATCGATAGTTCGGTGTTTACCCCGGAACAGGCGGTAGAACTGATTATCCAGGCGGCAGGGTTTATGGAAGCCTAATAGATCTATCCAGGAGCCGGGGGTTTCCCGGCTCTTTCTTTGTCTTTAATACTGCGGGAAAAGGGGGATTCCTTTTTCCCGCTTTTTGTTTTATAATAGAAGGCACAAAAATACCCCATGGGACAAAAGGATGGATAGCATGAACATACTGGCCATAGGTGATGTGGTGGGAAATATCGGGTGTCAGTTTCTGCGGCAGCGGCTCCCGGCAGTGAAAAAACAGATGGGCGTTGACTTGGTCATCGCCAACGGGGAGAACTCCGCAGACGGCAACGGTGTACTGCCTACTTCGGTGCGGCACCTGTACGACAGCGGTGTGGACGTCGTCACTACCGGCAACCACAGCTTCCGCCGTCGGGAAAGCTACGAGCTCTATGACCGGGACGAAACCCTGCTGCGGCCGATTAACTTCCCCAAAGGCACCACCCCAGGCCGGGGACTGTGTATCTATGATATGGGCCGCCGTCAGGTGGCGGTAATCAACCTTATGGGTACCGCCTACATGGAAAACTTGGCCTGCCCCTTTGAGACCATGGACGCCCTGTTAAAGACCGAAGACCTGCCGCCTATTGTCCTGGTGGATTTCCACGCGGAGGCTACCGGGGAAAAACGGGCTCTGGGGTATTTCCTCGATGGACGGGTGTCCGCCGTGTTTGGCACCCACACCCATGTGCCCACCGCCGACGAGACTATCCTTCCCAAAGGGACGGGGTATATCACCGACTTGGGCATGACGGGGCCGGTGCAATCGGTGCTGGGGGTAAAGCCGGAGCTGATTATTGAAAAGCTCCGCACTAAAATGCCGGTGCGGTATGAGCTGGCCGGCGGGGAGTGCCGCATGGACTGCTGCTTGTTTACCATCAACGATAAGACCGGAAAAACTGAGAGCATTCAGAGAATGCAGATCTTGTAATTGTGTGATACGTAAGGAGGAGACGCTTTGAAGCTGCTGCAAAGGGCCGGGATTTGCCTGGCTTTGATTTGCCTGCTGCTGTTCCCGTCCTGTTCGCAGGAGAGTTTTGACGCCGCCGCCTATGTGCAGTCGGTGGTAGATTCCATTTACCGGGGGGAACACGAAACCTATTGTGAGTATGCCAAGATTGGGGAAGAAGAGGCGGAACAGGCATACCGGGAGCATTTAAAATCGGAATCTATGTATTTTGCCAACTTGGTGGGGCTTACCCAGACCGACAGAACCTTATACCGCACCATGGCCTTTTACCAGCGGGTGTACGACGCCAGCCGGTATGAGGCGGTATCCGCCCAAAAGACGGAGGGGGGCTTTGACGTGGAGATGAAGATCTCCCCCCTAAACCTGTTTACGGCTCACAGCGACGAAGTACAGAGCCGGGTGATGGCCTTTTCTGAGCGAGTAAAGCAGGGAGAGTTTGAGGGCCGCACCCAGGAGGAGATCGACCAAGCCTACTGCGATGATTTATTGGGCTTTTTAGAGGGCAAGCTGGACGACCCGCAATGGGACGAGCCTCGGACGGTGACCATCCATTTGACGGAGGAGCAGGGGGCCTATTTTCTGGAGGAAGAGGAGCTGCTCACCATTGACCGGAATCTGGTGCCGTATGCGGGAGAAGAAGAATAAAATAAAAGAAGGGCCGGGAATATTCCCGGCCCTTTGTGTTATGTGATTTTTATGCGTTCTCAGTGGGGTTGGCAGCCTGGGGAGCAGACGGCTGGGGCAGGCCCTCCACATTGATGTTGCGGGTGGTCTTGGCTTCCAGCGTCTGGGACTTCATCACGTCGGTCATGTCAAAGCCGATGGTGTCCTTTAGGGCTTCATTGACTGCCTTCAGGGAGCCGGTCATGTAGCGGGCCACATCTGCCGCGCCGCCGCCGTTTTCTCCACTGCCGGAGCCGTCGATGATGGTGATGTTGCCGATCTTGGACATGGGCTCTGCAATAGCGCGGGCGATCTCAGGCAGCTTTTCAATAACCATCTGCAATTTACCGGCGTCGTCCATCTTGGCAAGAGCTTCCGCCTTTTTCTCCAGGGCTTCTGCTTCTGCCAAACCTTGGCGGCGAATGGCTTCAGCCTGGGCAATACCTTGTTTCTCGGTGATTTCCGCCTGGGCGATACCTTCCTGCTTGATACGCTCGGCCTGGGCCTGAGCGTCCAGCTTCTGGGCTTCGGCCTCAGCTTCTGCCTTCTTGATCATAGCAACTTTTTGAGCTTCTGCCTGCAATTCTGCACGGAGTTTTTCGGCCTCGGAGGGCTTGATGACGGTTTCCAGCAGCTCGGCTTCCTTACGTTCCGCCTTGCGCTTTGCCAGTTCGATGTTCTTCTGTTCGGCTGCGATCTCGATCTGGATAGAGGCTTCCTTCACTTCACGGGCACGCTGTTCTTTCAGCACGTTGGCGTCCATTTCCGTGTTGGTAATATCCTTCTGCGTCACGTTTTGCTGGATGCTATAGGCGGCGTCGGAGATCGCCTGGGTGGTCTGACGCTCACGCTCAAAGTTCAGCTTCTTGATGTCGGCTTCCTTCTTAGCTTCGGCCATACGAGCTTCGGCTTCCAGACGGGCCTGTTCACCGGCACGGCGGGCTTCGGAGGTCTTAATCATACTCTCTTTGACAGCTTCTGCCTGGGCGATCTCAGCATCACGCTTTACTGCGGCGATCTGGGGCTTGCTCAGGGCTTCAAAGTAACCGTTCTGGTCGCCGATGCCCTTAATGGTAAAGGATTTCAATTCCAGGCCCAGTTCAGCCAGCTGTTCCTCCGCCACTTCCTTCACCCGTTCGGAGAAGGTCTTGCGGTCTTTGTACAGCTGCTCGGCGGTCATGTCTGCGATGATCTCGCGGAGACGGCCTTCGCAAACGTCCCGGGAGGTTTCCATAATGTGCTGTTTGGTCTCGCTCTCTTTGCCGCAGTTGAACTGTTCCACGGCGGAGCGGATCATGGCTTCGTCATTTTTGATCTTCACCACTACGGTGCCGTTGGCCTCAATGGGCACAGCGTCGGCGGTGAGGGTGCCTTCCATGTTTACGTCAAAGCTGATGTTTTCCAGTGTGATGTAGTCGATGCGCTGCAAGACCGGGAGCACCATAATACCGCCGCCAGTGATGACTTTGGCTTTGCCCAGGCCGGTGACGATGGCTGCTTTGTCGGCAGGCACCTTTTTCCAGGTGGAGAAGATGGCGGTGAGGACAATAATCAGTCCTACGACGATGACGCCAATGAGGATGGCAGTGGAAGAGAATTCTTCAGGCATTTCATAAACCTCCTTAAGATTGTTTCAGTTTAGCAAGCTGCTCCCGATAGGAATCAAAGGGGCAGACTGTGCAGAGCTTCTTTTCTTCGTCTACCTCCACAATCAGGACCTGAGTCCCGATGGGGAGTTCTTCCTTGACCCAGGAAGCGGGGCGGGCGCTGTAGGTCACATAGCTGCCGGCGGTGTTGAGCACCCGCACAGTACCGGTAAAATCCGGCCGCACCGCCAGTTGGATTACGCCCTCTTTCCAGCGCAGGTCCCGGATGCTGGGAGCTAGGGTATGGTTCCGCTTGAGAGGGCGGATCACAAACCGGGAAAGGGCCAGGTAGGAGAGCACCCCCAAGGCCACGCCTATGAGCAGGCTCAAAAGCCATCCGCCTCCCAACGCCAGTACGATCTTACCTGCCGCCCCCAGCACCAGCACTCCAAAAGAGAGAGCCATAAAGCTAAAGGGAAGAGGCAGATCCCCGGCACCGGGGTCAAAATCCAGGTCCAAAAAGTTGAAGATTACATGGGCTAGGGGCAAAAGCAGTCCCACCCCCATGCAGCAGTAATAAATGGTGGATAATACAGATGGGTCCAAAGGGGATACCTCCTTTCCAGTGGGGTTTTCCCGGGAACAGGGGATTGGAAACGCCCTGAACAGCTGATGGGGATATGATACCCGAAAACCGGAAAAAACACAAACCCGTTTCCAGGCGTTTTTAGGCGAATTCTCCCCGGAAAAGCCGGATTTTTTCAACCTACTTCTCCGCTCCTATCCGGGCGAAGGCGCTCGAGCCCGGGGCCTTCCGGGCAAAAAAGAAATTAGTTTCCTTTTGACATTGTACCCTTTTTCTTAAAAAAAGGCAATGAGAGGCAGCAATTTATTAAAATTTTACATCTGAAAATTGCAATTCTTCAGGGGGTATGCTAAAATATAAACACTTGTTGCCGCTTTCAGGAGAAAGGTAGAGATTTATGAAATTGAACACCAGACGCACCATCCTGGTGGGTATGGCCTTTTTGTCCATCTGCACCTTTTGGCAGATGTATGAGGCTATCATCCCCCTGATCCTCAAGCACACGTTCCACATTGGCGATACCTTTTCCGGCGCTATTATGGCGCTGGACAATGTGCTGGCCCTGTTTATGCTGCCCCTTTTTGGCAGCCTTTCGGATAGGACCCACACCCGCTTTGGCAAGCGCACCCCCTATATTGCAGTGGGGACGCTGGCTTCCTGCCTGTTTATGCTCCTTATTCCCGTGGCCGACCAGCTGGGAATTTTCTGGATGTTCCTCACCGCCCTGTTGCTGGTGCTGGTGAGCATGAGCATCTATCGTTCCCCAGCAGTGGCCCTCATGCCCGACCTGACCCCCAAGCCCCTGCGCTCCAAGGGCAACGCCATCATCAACCTGATGGGTGCGGTAGGCGGCATGGTGACATTAGTGCTCATCCAGGTGTTGGTGCCAAAGCACGATACCAGCCCCAACTATTTCCCGTTGTTTGCCGCGGTGGCCGGGATTATGCTGCTGGCCGTGGTGCTCTTAGTGTGTACCATCCCGGAAAAGAAGCTGGCAGAGGAGACGGCCTCCCTCAACGGCCCCGAGGAGGAAGAACAGGAGAGTTCCCAGGAAGGGCACCGTTCCCTTCCCCCAGAGGTAAAAAAGAGCCTGGTATTTTTGCTGTTTTCCGTGGCTTTTTGGTTTATGGCCTATAATGCCATTACCTCCGCCTTTTCAAAATATGCCCAGATCCAGTGGGGCATGACTGGCGGCAGCTTTGCTTCCAGCCTGCTTATCGCCACCGGTGCGGCCATTATTTCCTATATCCCTGTGGGAGCGCTGGCCTCCCGCGTCGGCAGAAAAAAGACCATCCTCATCGGGGTGGCAGTGCTGACCCTGTGCTTTTTGTCCGGCGCTTTGTTCCACACCTACCATCCGGCAGTGAATGTGGTTTTTGCACTGGTGGGAGTTTCCTGGGCGGCCATCAATGTGAATTCCTACCCCATGGTGGTGGAAATGAGCCAGGGCAGCAGTGTGGGAAAGTTTACCGGCTATTACTACACCTTCTCCATGGCAGCCCAGATCATCACCCCGGTGATCTCTGGCGCATTGCTGGAGCACGTGGGCTACTGGACCCTGTTTCCCTATGCCGGCGCGTTTTCCGCTCTGGCCTTTGTCACCATGCTGTTTGTCCGCCATGGTGACAGCAAGCCTCTTCCCGCCAAAAGCCGGTTGGAGGCTTTTGATACCCCCGATTAAGGATTATTTTAGCAACTTATTTTTAAAGGAGTTTTGACCATGCCCTTGCCTACCCTTGTTTTTCTCATTGTCCTTGCCGTTGTAATTGTCTATCTTGCGGTGTGGCTGTTCTGCATCCGGCCCCGGCCCTCGCTGGACGCCCCGGACATGAAGGAGCTGAAAAAATACGACTATGCCCATCGGGGCTTTTATGAAAAGGACCAGAGCATCCCTGAAAATTCTGTGCCTGCCTTTCAGCGGGCAGTTTCCAAGGGATTCGGTGTAGAACTGGACCTCCAGCTTACCGCCGACGGCCAGGTAGTAGTGTTCCACGACGATACCCTCAAGCGGATGTGCGGCGTGGACAAAGCTGTCAACCAGCTGACCTATCAGGAGTTGCAGCAATATACCTTGGCTCAGAGCGGGGAAAAGATCCCCCTGTTTACCCAGGTGCTCAAGGTGATGGGGGGAAAGACCCCTATGATTATCGAGCTGAAACCCTATCACAATACCGAGGAGCTGTGCCGGAAGACCTGTGAGATTCTCACCGTCTATAAGGGGCCGTGGTGTGTGGAGTCCTTCTCCCCGGAAGTGGTGAGATGGTTCCGTAAAAATCGTCCAGAGATTGTACGGGGACAGCTCATGGCCCGGTTTACCCATAAGGATAAGCCTTTGAATCTGATTACCGCCTTTTTGGCCCGGAATCTGTTTGTCAATGTGTTGGGCCGGCCGGATTTTATCGCCTATGATGTGGAAGCCCGCAAGAATTGGAGCCTGCGGACGGCCTGCCGGCTGTTCCATGCTCAGGAGGTCTGCTGGACCATCCGCACCCCGCAGCTGCTGTGGTCGGTAAAGGCAGATGGCGCCCTGGGAATCTTTGAGCACTTTGATGCCTCCAAGAAAAAATAAAGCATAGGAGAGGACGCTGGATCGCGTCCTTTTCTTATGTGGAAAACTCTCCAAAAGACCCCCGGGGACCCCCAAAAAGACTTTGTGCATCTTCTCTATAGGCAAACGACAAAATGCGCATTATAATTAAGAAAGCTAAAAGATAAAAGACAACAGGAAAGAACTGCCCGGGCCTTTTGCGGTGTCCGGGCAGTTTATGGTCAACAGGAGGGTGAATTAGTTGGAAAAACGATCCGATCAAAAAATGGGGACGGCCCCTATGCTGCCCCTGATTATCTCGATGGCCTTGCCCGCCATGTTCTCCATGATGGTGCAGGCACTGTATAATGTGGTGGACAGCTATTTTGTGTCCAAGATCAGTGAAGACGCTTTGACTGCGGTTTCCCTGGCCTACCCCATCCAGATGCTGCTCATCGCCTTTGGTATGGGTACGGCAGTGGGTATTAACTCCCTGATCTCCCGCCGTCTGGGAGAGGGCAACCAAGAAGCTGCCGACAGCGCCGCCAGCCACGGTATTTTGCTGGGCCTGGTAAACTGGGTGATCTTCGCCCTGTTTGGCCTCTTCTTTACCCAGGCTTTCTTCCAGGCTTATACCTCTGCGGATAACATCATCGCCATGGGCAGCGATTACCTGGGAATCGTGTGCATCTATTCCTTTGGCCTGTTTATTGAGGCCAATATCGAAAAGACCCTACAGGCCACCGGCAATATGATCTGGCCCATGATCTTCCAGTTCACCGGCGCGGTGACCAATATTATTTTGGACCCCATCTTTATTTTCAACCTGAATATGGGGGTAGCCGGCGCGGCCATCGCCACCGTGATCGGCCAGATCGCCTCCCTGGTGCTGTCCAGCATCATCCTGCTCACCCAGGAGCACGCCGTCAAGATCCACCTGCGCAGCTTCCGCTTTGATTGGCAGACGGTGAAGCAGATCTACATCGTGGGGATCCCGGCCATTATCATGCAGGCCATTGGTTCGGTGATGACCTTAGCCATGAACGCCATCCTGGTGGGATTTTCCAAAACTGCGGTGGCTGTATTCGGCATCTACTTCAAGCTCCAGTCCTTTGTGTTTATGCCGGTGTTCGGCCTGACCCAGGGGTTAATGCCCATTATGGGTTATAACTTCGGCGCTCGCAACCGCAACCGGATGCTTTCCAGCCTGAAGATCGGCGGCGTTATCGGCCTGCTTATTATGGCGGCAGGCACCATCGTGTTCTGGGCCATCCCCGACCAGCTTCTGCTGATTTTTGACGCTTCCGAAGAAATGCTTCGCATTGGCCGCCCCGCTTTGCAGTACATCAGCTTGTGCTTCTTGCCCGCTGCTCTGGGTATTATTTCTTCCACACTGTTCCAGGCCATGGGCCGGGGCTTCTATAGCCTTATCGTTTCCGTCATGCGCCAGTTGGTGGTGCTGGTCCCCGCTGCTTGGCTGCTGTCCCAGATTAGCTTGACAGCCGTATGGTTTGCCTTCCCCATTGCAGAGGTGGTATCCCTGCTTACCAGCCTGGTGCTGTTCCTCAATCTGTATCGGAAGGTCATCCGGAAGCTGGAAGCTCCCCGTGTGGAAGCATGAGCGCAGCAAAATACCGCGTCCTCAAACAGGTATTTGGGTATGACTCTTTCCGTCCTGGGCAGGAAACGCTGGTAGACAGCCTCCTTTCCGGTCGGGATACCATGGGCATCATGCCCACTGGCGCGGGAAAATCCATTTGCTTTCAGGTGCCCGGCATTTTGCTGCCGGGCATTTCTTTGGTGATCTCTCCGCTTATTTCCTTGATGCGGGATCAGGTAAACGCCTTGGTACAGGCGGGGGTGCGGGGAGCTTTCCTCAACAGCTCCCTGACACTAGGCCAATACCGTAAGGCGCTGTATAACGCCCGCCAGGGGATGTATAAGATTATCTATGTGGCGCCGGAGCGGCTTTTGACCCCGGATTTTTTGGACTTTGCCAAGTCGGCTAATATCTCCATGGTATGTGTGGACGAGGCCCACTGTGTTTCCCAGTGGGGGCAGGATTTCCGCCCCGGTTATCTGCGTATCCGCCAGTTTTTGCAGGAACTGCCCCGCCGTCCGGTTGTGGGGGCCTTTACCGCCACCGCCACAGCCCAAGTGCGCCGGGATATCCTCAACTTGCTGGGGCTGGAAAATCCCACGATGGTGGTCACCGGCTTTGACCGGAAAAACCTGTATTTCGGGGTGCGCAAGCCCAAAGATAAGTTTCAAGAGCTCCTTTCTATCCTTCGGGAAGAAGGGTCGAAGAGCGGCATCGTGTATTGTGCCACTCGGAAGCTGGTAGAAGAAGTATGCCAGCGGTTACAGGACTGCGGGTTTTCCGCAGCCCGGTATCACGCTGGGTTGGAGGATGAGGAGCGCCAGCGCAGCCAGGAGGATTTCCTCTACGACCGGGTGACGGTGATGGTGGCTACCAACGCGTTTGGTATGGGCATTGATAAATCCAATGTGTCCTATGTGATCCACTACAATATGCCTAAGGATCTGGAAAGCTATTATCAGGAGGCAGGCCGCGCCGGACGGGATGGTTCCCCGGCCCGGTGCATCCTGCTGTATAGCGGTGCGGATGTGCGGCTCAACCGGTTTATGATTGAACAGGACAAGGAAAACGAGGAGCTGGATGAGGAAACCGCCCGGCAGGTGCGGGAAAAGGAACTGGAACGCCTAAAACAGATGACCTTTTACGCTACCAGCCGGCATTGCCTGCGGCGGTTCCAACTGCGGTATTTTGGCGAAAGACAGATACCGGATACCTGCGGTAACTGTTCGGTTTGTCTGGGGGAGCGCTGGGACGCCCAGCCGGAGAAATCCGTGTATCGTCCGGCCAAAAAATATTCCCCACCCGAAGCTCCTGCCGATCCAGAGTTATTTCAGCGGCTGCGGCGGCTTCGCCTGGCGCTGGCCCAAAGTGGGGGAGTCCCGCCTTATGCGGTGTTTACCGATGCTACTTTGCGGGAGATGTGTGTGCGGAAGCCACAAAACCGCCGGGAACTGATGGCGATCCCAGGAGTTGGCGAGCAGAAGCTACAACGATATGGCCGGGTATTTTTAGAGGAGATTTGCCGTAAAAAGTGACAATCTCTGTTAAGAGATTACAAAAAATATACAAAATGCTTTCTTGGAATTACAGTTTAGTATGAATCATTGCATTCCCCTTTTCCCTGTGGTACAGTAAAGGCACCCAATCAACAGATGCTTTTCATAGAAAGGAGAATGGTTATGCGTGAGTTTTTTGTAATGGCGGTGTCATCGTTTCCCTATCCCTTCGTAATTTTTGTAGCAGCGGCTACGGCAGGTGTGGCGCTTACTGTGCTCCGCGACCATCTCCGCAAGATCAAAAAGCTGCCCCAGAACAAGCCTCATCCTCTACTGCCTTTGGATGAGATCTACAATGATTGACTGCCCTCCTCTGTTTCTCCCCCCGTGTCCATATAGAAAACGCCCTTTCCCGGTTTTTGGGAAGGGGCGTTTTTCGTTGCGTTTATTTTACAGGCCGCAGGAGGAGAGCACACCTTCTGTGCCGGAAGCCGCCTGCCGGTATTCCTTCAGCAGTTCTTCCAGACGGGCTTCTCCTGCCGGTTCCAGATGGTAATAGATACGGGCCCGGCGTTTTTCCGGCTGATCCTTCCGGTCGGAGATGAAGCCCTGGCCCATGAGGCGGAAAATGTGGGGATACAGCTGGCTTTCCCCCAGGGCAAAGGCCCCGCCGCTGCGGTGGGAAAGGCGCTGGGCCATTTGATGCAGGTATAAATCCTCCTGTTTTAGGAGGGAAAGGAGCCATAGCTCCGGGAGATGTTGGGTAAAGAGTTCCATGTATAGCAGCTCCCTTCGTGTTTATAAAGGCAGGTTGCGGGAAAGGAAAATGGAGCGGGCTTCCTCCATTTGAGCGGCAGTGGGCTCGGGGGTATCCGCCAGGGTAAAGGGCACCTTTAGGGCTTCCCACTTATAAGCCCCCATTTTATGGAAAGGCAGCAGTTCGATCTTTTGGATACAGGAAAATCCTGTGAGAAAATCGGACAGCTTTTCCAGTTTTTGGGGTTCCAGGGTAATGCCCGGCACGCATACATGGCGAATCCACACCGGCTTTTGTACTTCTTGGCACCAGTTTAAAAGGCGCAGGGCGTTTTCATTCCCCATACCGGTGAGGGATTTGCATTCCTCGCTGTCCAATGCCTTGATGTCCAACAACAACATATCCGCCAACTCCAGCGCCTCCCGGCACTTTTCCATAGGCACGGCACCGCAGGTGTCCACAGCAGTGTGGAATCCCTGTTCCTTACAGAGGCGCAGGATGGCCGCGGCAAATTCGGGCTGCACCAGCGGTTCGCCGCCGGAGAGGGTTACACCGCCGGACTGGATGAAATTGCGGAAGGGGAGGATTTTTTCCACCACTTCGCCCGCTGTTGTGGAAGTCCCGTCGCAGCCGTCCCAGGTATCCGGGTTATGGCAGTAGGCGCACCGCAGAAGGCATCCCTGCAAAAATACCACATAGCGGATGCCCGGGCCGTCCAGGGCGCCGAAGGTCTCCACAGAATGGATGCGTCCGGCAATATCAGAAATGGATGACATACAGTTAGCTCCTTTACAGAAGGTAAAATGCGCCCCGGCTTTTGGCTGGGGCGCATAGGTTTTCAACAAAATTAGAAGTGATCGTGGAAAGTACGGCTGATAACGTCCATCTGCTGCTCGCGGGTCAGCTTGATGAAGTTTACTGCATAGCCGGAAACACGGATGGTCAGCTGGGGATACTTCTCCGGATGATCCATAGCGTCCAGCAGCACGTCGCGGTTCAGTACGTTGACGTTGATGTGGTGGCCGCCTTCCATAAAGTAGCTGTTGAGGAGCTGGGCCAGGTTGCCCTCCCGGATCTCCTCCTCGCGGCCCAAAGCACCGGGCACAATGGAGAAGGTGTAGGAAATGCCGTCCTCGCTGTAGTCATAAGGCAGCTTGGCAACGCTCATCATAGAGGCTACGCAGCCGCTGCTGTCACGGCCGTGCATGGGGTTAGCGCCGGGAGCAAAGGGCTCGCCGCGCTTACGGCCGTCGGGGGTGGAGCCGGTGTGCTTGCCATATACCACGTTGGAGGTAATGGTCAGGATGGACATGGTGGGACGGCTGCCACGATAGGTGCGGCACTTCTCCAGCTTGCTCATGAATTTCTTCACGATCATCACAGCGATATCGTCCACGCGAGGGTCGTTGTTGCCGAATTTGGGGAAGTCGCCCTCGATCTCGTATTCCGTTACCAGGCCGGTCTCATTCCGAACCGGGTGTACCTTGGCGTATTTGATGGCGGAAAGGCTGTCGGCCACTACGGACAGACCGGCAATGCCGCAGGCCATGGTGCGCACTACCTGCTGATCGTGAAGAGCCATCTGGATCTTCTCGTAGCAGTATTTGTCGTGCATATAGTGGATGATGTTCAAGGCGTTGATATAGAGGCTGGCCAGCCAGTCCATCATCACGTCGAACTTCTTCATGACATCATCGTAGTCCAGGGTGTTGCCGCGGACAGCCAGCAGCTCGGGGCCTACCTGATCGCCGCTGATCTCGTCCCGTCCGCCGTTGATGGCGTACAGCAGGCACTTGGCCAGGTTGGCGCGGGCGCCGAAGAACTGCATCTGCTTGCCCACCCGCATAGCGGAAACGCAGCAGGCAATGGCGTAGTCGTCGCCGAACTTCTTGCGCATCAGGTCGTCGCTCTCATACTGGATGGAGGAAGTCTGGATGGACATCTTGGAGCAGAACTCCTGGAAGTTCTTGGGCAGACGGGGGCTCCACAGGATGGTCATGTTGGGTTCGGGAGCCGGGCCCAGGTTGGTGAGGGTGTGGAGGAACCGGTAGGAGTTCTTGGTGACCATGTGGCGGCCGTCGGCGCCGATACCGCCGATGGATTCGGTGACCCAGGTGGGGTCGCCGGAGAACAGCTGGTCATACTCGGGGGTGCGCAGGAAGCGGACCAAACGCAGCTTCATGATGAACTGGTCCACCATCTCCTGGATCTCCTCTTCGGTGTAGCGGCCGTTTTCCAGGTCGCGCTGGGCGTAAATGTCCAGGAAGGTGGAGGTGCGGCCCAGGGACATAGCAGCGCCGTTCTGCTCCTTCACAGCGGCCAGGTAGCCGAAGTACAGCCACTGGATGGCCTCCTTGGTGTCTTGGGCAGGCTTGGAAATATCAAAGCCGTAGCTCTCGCCCAGGCGCTGGAGCTTTTTCAGGGCGCGGATCTGCTCGGCCACGTCCTCGCGGCGGCGGATGGCATGGGTATCCATCACGTCATAGGTCAGGCCATCCAGATCGGCCTGCTTGGATTTGATGAGGAAATCGGTGCCGTACAGGGCCACACGGCGGTAGTCGCCGATGATGCGGCCACGGCCGTAAGCGTCCGGCAGGCCGGTGATGATGTGGCTGTGACGGGCCTTCTTGATGTCGGGGGTGTAAACGTCAAACACGCCGTCGTTGTGGGTCTTGCGGTATTTGAAGATCTCCTCCACCTTGGGGTCCATTTTGCGGCCATAGGCTTCCAGAGATTTTCTCACCATGCGGATGCCGCCGAAGGGCATGATAGCGCGCTTCAGAGGAGCGTCGGTCTGCAAACCTACGATGACTTCCTTGTCCTTATCGATATAGCCGGGGGCATAGGCGTCGATATCGCTGATGGTGGAAGCGTCCACATCCAGCACGCCGCCTGCCTGGCGCTCTTTTTCCAGCAGGACCTTCACTTCGTCCCACAGCTCACGGGTGCGCTGGGTGGGAGGGGTCAAAAAGCTCTCGTCTCCATCATAGGGGGTGTAGTTGCGCTGGATAAAATCCTGCACATCAACAGTGTGGCTCCAGTGTCCAGGGATAAAATCTTTCATATTCCTTTTCCTTTCTCCTGCAGAGCAGGGGCAGCCGCCGTTTGCGGCAATTTTATTTGAATGGGCAAAAGCCCGCCATATGGGGAAAGCAAAACTCAATAGCCGAAAACGCCCAGCATGGATTCATCGTTTTCGATCCAGTCGGTGACAGGGATGACCTTATAGTCCTGTTCGTTGAGCCGCACCACGACCCGGCTGATACCTGCGTTGATAACCAGGCGTTTGCACATGGAACAGGAGGAGGGGTTCTCTACATATTGGCCGGTGCGGGCGTCTTTGCCCACCAGGTAGAGAGTGCCGCCTAGCATCTCTTTGCGAGAGGCGCTGATAATGGCGTTGGCCTCTGCGTGGACGGAACGGCACACCTCGTACCGCTCCCCACGGGGGATCTGTAACTTTTCCCGGACGCATACGCCGGTATCGATGCAGTTCTGGCGGCCTCGGGGCGCACCGTTATAGCCGGAGGAGACGATCTCGTCGTTATTGACGATGATAGCCCCAAAATTCCGGCGCAGGCAGGTGCCACGTTCCAGCACTGTCTGGGCGATGTCCAGATAATAATTTTCCTTATCCCGGCGAACTGCCATTTTCCATCTTCCTCTCCTGTGGCCTGCACAGCAGGCTCCCTGTTTGACTTTGCGGCAAAATGCCGCCTGCTTTCTGCGCGTACCTCGCGAAGACCCGCGTTTCCGATCCGACGCGCTCGGGCAAGGCCCGGTACCCTATGGACTGGCGTACAGGAAACCCTGCCGCCAAACAGAGAAAACACAATATCTGTGGTTCTCTGTGTCTTGGTTATACTATATACTTTTCTCTGCGAATTGGCAAGGGCATTTTTCGACGCTTTTTTACAAGGGCTTTGGGCGGAATCCTTTACTTTTGAGAAAGTGCATGATAAAATAAAGAAAAATTCGCATTTTTATAGAAGTTACCGATAACAAACTGTACAAAAACCACTTTTTCTATTAGAGGTTCATAGAAAACAAGAAGCAGAACATCGGAAAAATATTGAAATTCACAAATTTTTGAGAGCAGGAGCGATTATGACAGAGAGAAAAAACGACCGTTTATCCGACTTGTCCACCATGCGGGAAATTCTGGGCCGCCATGGGTTTACTTTTTCCAAGGCATTAGGCCAAAATTTCCTCATTAACCCCTCGGTTTGCCCCCGGATGGCGGAGCTGTGCGGGGTGGATGAAGAGAGCGGCGTATTGGAGATCGGGCCGGGTATGGGCGTACTCACCCGGGAGCTGGCAAAGCGCAGCAAAAAAACCGTAGCAGTAGAGCTGGATACCCGTCTTTTGCCGGTGCTGGCGGAAACCTTGGCGGACTATCCCAATGCCAGCGTGGTGCAGGGAGATGTGATGAAGCTGGATTTGCACCGGCTGCTCCAGGAGGAATTCCCGGGAATGCGGGTGGCGGTGTGCGCCAACCTTCCTTATTATATTACTTCCCCGGTAATCATGAAGATATTAGAAGAAAAACTGCCCATCACGGCCCTCACCGTCATGGTGCAGAAGGAGGCGGCGCAGCGTATCTGCGCCAAGCCCCGCACCCGGGCCTGCGGTGCGGTGAGCGCAGCGGTGCAGTATTACGCGGAGCCGGAGATTTTGTTCCAGGTTTCCCGGGGAAGCTTCCTGCCGGCTCCCAACGTGGATTCCACGGTGATCCGCCTCAACGTGCGGCCGCAGCCGCCGGTGGAGCTCCGCAGCGAAAAGGGATTTTTCCGTCTGGTAAAGGCGGCCTTTGGCCAACGCCGGAAAACAGCCCTCAACGCGGTATCGGCAGGAATGGGGCTGCCAAAAGAGCAGGTAGCCCAGGCTATGGAGCGGGCAGGGCTGGCCCCCAATGCCCGGGCGGAACAGATGACGCTGGAAATGCTGGCGGCTTTTTCCAATGAATTGGAAGCATAGGAGAAGGGAGTAAGGGGAGAATGGGGAAAATCAGGAGATTGACGCCCAAGGAATACGAAAAATGCGGCGCGATCTGGGATATGCAGGAAAACCCAGAACTGACAGCCCTTTGGAAAGAAGAACTGGTGCTGGGAAAGCGGCTTATCTTTGTCTATGAGGAGAACGGGGAGTTTTTAGGCGAAGGCGCGCTGGTGCTGGAGAGCGACGACCCGGACTATACCATCCCCGGACAGCGGGCGTATGTGTCCCGGATGATCGTGCGGGAGGAATACCGCAGCCGTGGCATTGGCGGCGCCATTTTGGAGGTGCTGTTCCGGGAAGCGGAAAAGCGGGGTATCAAGGAGCTTTCCATCGGCGTGAACATAGAAAACGAGGGTGCCCAGAGGTTGTACCGCCGTAAGGGTTTCACTGAGCAGATCGCTCGTGGAGAAGACGAAAACGGCGAATATGTAAAGCTGCTGGCCCATTTGGATGAACCGGTCCTGGAAGAATCCGGGATCTTCACCTGTTATTTTGCCGCCAGGGCCGCGCTGCTTACTGCTGGGATTTTCCTATTGGCTTCTATGGCGTTGGGACCCCTGCGGTTTACCAATCTATCCATCGGGTTTGGAGTGGCTTCCGCTGTGCTGTCTTTGTTAGGCGTGGGCTTCGGCTTTGCCTCCTGGGAGGAAGAGGAATGAGCAAAACGGGAATCACCATTGGAATTGTAGCCCATGTAGACGCAGGCAAAACCACCCTTACCGAGCAGCTTTTATGCCATGGAGGCGCTTTGCGCCAAGCAGGCAGCGTGGACCGGGGCACGGCCCGAACCGATTTCCTTTCGGTGGAACGGGAGCGGGGCATTTCGGTGCGAGCTTCCACTGCTGTGCTGGAATATCGCGGCGTGGAGCTGAACCTCATCGACACCCCCGGCCACGTGGATTTTGCCGCCGAGGTGGAGCGTTCTCTCAGCGTGCTGGACATGGCGGTGCTGGTGGTCTCTGCGGTGGAGGGCATCCAGGCGCAGACGGAGATCCTCTATGAGGCCCTGTGCCGGGCTGGGGTACGGGTAGTGTTTTTCCTCAATAAGATCGACCGCACCGGCAGCCGGTGGCAGGAGGTGGCCCAGGAGATTCGGGAACAGTTTACGCCCCATATCGTGGTGTGCAGCCGGGTTTTCGGTGAGGAAACTCGGGAATGTTCCGCAGCGGCCTGCTCCTTTACAGAGGAAGAGTTTGCCGCCCAGGTGCTGGACGAGGTGAGCGCTTTTGACGAAGGGGTCATGGAACAGTATCTGGAAACGGGGCGCGTTGCCCCGGAGACGCTGGAACAGGCCTTTGCCGGATGTGGGGCCCGGGGAGAAAGTGCGCCGGTACTGTGCGGGAGCAGCGTGCTGG
>CALWVH010000106.1 GCA_944384915.1 uncultured Clostridia bacterium
ATATTATATCTTTCCCCTTTTTTATATCCCATAATACTTTGACTATGTTTTCACTATTGCCAATAATAGTAATATAAGAAATGAATGCTTAATTATGGACAATATGTTTGCAAAATAAAACAAGAAAATATCATCTTCCTTATCATCTGTAAAAAATTGGAGGAAACGTGAACCTACATATCGCTTGGTTATATTAAAAAATGCGGAGTATTGTGAAAATATGAATACTCCGCGCGAATTCAACAAAACTTTAGAGGATTTTTAAGTGTAAATTAATGACGGTTAGCACTGTATAAGCAGGCGTATGTAAAATTTCACGGCGTTTATTATTGTTGGCAAAGGTATTCTTTCATTATTACCATGTATCATGCCTCTTTCCTCCTTTGAAAGAGCCATAGCTGAAAAACGGTATACATTATTGCTTATTCTGCAATAATGCCGGGAATCACTGCAAGCAACCATTAAGTAAGGCGATACTATAGCATCCGGCCACGTTTGCGACACGGCCTTTTTCAGTTTCTCCCAGCTGCTGTCTTCTGTATTTGAATAAATTGAAGGATTCATACCGTGTATTTTAGTAAAAGTTAAACGTTCGTCAGATACCACAGCCTTCATATATTCAAGAGCTGACTCTGTTGTATCAGCACCAATAAGACGAAGATTAGCGCCTACTTTAGCACTGGTAGGTATAACATTTGTCGCATTACTTCCCTGCATTGTTGTAAACGCACAAGTTGTTCTCATCAATGCGTTCAGTTCTCCGCCCCTTTTTTTACATATTGAGTCCAAAACAGGTCTGAAACACCATAAATTTGCAAATATCATTCTGTAAACAAAAGAAGAGTGTCTTCCTAAAGTATCAAACATTTCAGCAACAGGCTTGGTTAGCTGTGACTTAAACGGGCGGTTTTCAATCTTAACTACTGCCTGAGCAAGCAAACCAACAGGTGTATGAGGCGGAGGTGATGAAGCATGACCTCCTTGTCCGCTAAACCTAATCTCTGCATCCATCATTCCTTTTTCGCCTATACCAATAAGCGCACAAGGTGATTTTACTCCAGGGAATACATCTTCTACAACAGCGCCCCCTTCATCAACTACAAGAGCAGGAGTTATTTTTCTTTTTTCAAGAACACTTACAATTTCAGGAGCCGTATTCCCTGCTATCTCTTCATCGCCGGAAAACGCTAAATATATATCGTTTTGAGGTGTAAAATCTTTATCAAGCAAATATTCAACGCTTTCCATTACGCTCATCAAGGTTATTTTAGTATCTAACGCACCCCTGCCCCACAAAACTCCGTCTTCGATAATACCTTCAAATGCAGGCTTTTCCCACGCAGCTTCGTCAACCGGAACAACATCATAATGCGCCATAAATACGGTAGGATTCTTGTCATTTTTGCCTTTCCAATGATATAAAAGCCCTGTTTTACCTATTTTTTCAAAGGATAGATTTTTATGTACTTTAGGATACATCTGCTTAAGCTTATGTTCAAACTTTTCAAATTCCTTTTTGTCTATCAATGTTTCATCGTTGTATGAAACTGTTTTGCATTTGAGCATTTCTGCCAAATTCGTGATTGCTCTTTCTTCATCAATATTGACTTCAAAAATTTCTATTGCATTTTGTTTTTTGGGCTTGAACATAGCTGTGCGTATAATAATTATTATCAAAAACAATATAATTAAAACCGGTATGGCTAACCACAACATACATTACCCTCCTGTTTTAGATGATGTTTTATTTGTATATAATATCATAAAAAATTCATACGTGAAGCAAAAAATCTACTGCTGAAAATTTTTATATTCAAGCAAATAAAAAAAACCGTACTATTTACGGTTTTTATAATAACAAAACTTTATTTTCAAATCAGCGCATTCCAAATAAGCCTTTTTTTTCATAAACCGATGAATCAACAGACAAAATACGATAACCGGTTGATTTTAAAGCCTGTTCGATTTCATCTTTTTTTATATCTGTGTCACTGATTATTATTGTTTCTCCTTTTTTATGCGAAGAAGTTACTTTTTTAATATTAAAAGCACGACGCACAGCATCATTGATATGACTCTCGCACATTCCGCACATCATTCCATCAATTTTGATAGTTATCTTGAACATATTACCCCTCCTTTTGAATAATGTAGTTAGCTATCACTAACAACTATTTAATAGTACAATTATTATGTCATTTTGTCAATCAATCACGTAAGGTCATGGATTTCGCACTTCTTTTCCCATTTGAATATGCACCATCTTCACCATCCCGAATTGATCGGAAACCGTCATACTAACTCGGGTTGAAAGATTCAGCCCCTTTTTAGAAATATGCTGATAATAAGGCTTCTCAGTAATGGCCTCGGCCGCAATGCCGAGCTTCACAGCCAGATCAGATGCGGAGTCCACATAGAAGAACATTCGCGCCTCACCATGGCCTATCTGCTTCATATATTTTTTCTGCAGCATAGCCATGCCACGCTTGTTCACAGTGTCAAAAATCAGTTCCACGTCTCCAAAGCGTCCCATCAGCCGCAATAACTCTAAAACCTTCTCCTCTTCAAAATAATGAAACAAACCTCCCGCTGTTATAAGCAGCGGCGCCTCAGGGTTTTCGGCGCGCACCTGCTGTAGCCAATTCTCTGAAAAAGCGTCTTCGGCAAGATAAGTTTCTCTCTCTGGTTGAGGCAGTAACTTCGTTCGATAGTCGATGACATTAGGCAGATCTACAGCATACCAGCGGTTTTCTCCGCCGCAGCGGTAGTAAGTTGTTTCCAACCCACAACCGAGCTGAACGATAATGCCCTCCGGATTCTTCAGCAGAAATTTTCGTATACAACGATCCATGTTGGCTGAACGAGAAGCCGAAGCTACCAAGGTGTATTGGCTCTGTTTTCCCTGCTCCAGCAGCTTCATAGGGAGCCTTTCCTTCAAAGCCAAGGCTTTTTCGTCATATAAAATCTTCGGACAATTTTCACTTGCATATATTCTGCCCGCCATTGGTATAAACAACGTATCTTCCACGATACCAAATTCAGACATTACGGTTTCCTCCTAAACTCTTCTTCCGAAATCCGTTCCGGCTTTTGCGGTACAAAATCCGAAACAGGATAAAATTTATGACCAGTCCGATAACTGGGGTACGCACACCAAACTCCTCAATTGCGATTTCACGATAGTGCCAGTCACGTCTTAATCCTATCCCCATGACGCTCTCTTAATAACGCACTTTATTCCCGCCGCTGAGTAACTGACACTCAGACCAGTCCCGCTTGAGCCGCCGCTATCAGCGCACATATCAAAAGCAGCCATTGCAGTGCGTATTGTTTCGTTCACGCTTTGAAAGTATAGCTTGTGCCGGAAATATCTACTGGACATGACCACACGTCAGCAACAGGTTCAAGAATCCGTTTTCCCCGTGAGTACCGAGACGAATTTTTTTCTGTTGTATTTGAGCTTCTTTCATAAGATCATCTCCCTTCTTCCCTCAGATGTTTTTCTGCCGCTCCTGATCCCAGCGCGAATCCTTTTTGCAAATATAGAAATCACAGCAGCTTCCGCCTTCCGCCAAAGTCTGCGTCCGGTACAACCGTCCACCCATATGGTTCACGCTGATAAAATCACTCTGGCACATATATGGCACCAACTCCTGGCAACCCTCTTGCCGCCCCAGTTCGTACAAACCACAGCGATGGTAGAGAATGGTAATTTCCTCCACGTCACGGCCCAAAAGAACCTCTACGTTCCAGTTCATGGGGCTTTTGATGGCGTTGGTGCGTCTGGCCGATTCCAGACGCTTTTGCTGAGCCTTTTCCGAAAAAGGCGACTTGGAAGAAAAGGCCAGTCTCATGATTCTGGTGTTCATGCAAGCAGATACCATGTCCGAAAAGGCTTGGGTATCCATGCGGCCTTCTGAGGCTTTCCATCCTGCAATCCACAGCGCGCCTCCGGACAAGCTCATGCGAAGGTAATTCTCCTTCACGGAGCCGATATCCGCGGTTCAGGCAATAATCTCCCTGTAGAACTGTTTGGTTTTCTTCCGCCAGATCCGACGGTCTAACGCAGCACCGCATCGAACGGCACTGCGCTCCATGCTATTGATCATGACACGCCACAGCAATATTTCACAGCTTGTGTATTTCATCGACGTCTCTCCTTTCAATCCACATTTGGCATTATAGAAAGGTATTGTTTTATATTTTATTGACAATTTGGGATACACTGATGGAATCACAGCTTGCAGCCAAACAAATAAATTGTCAGTATCTTGCGGATTATTTTGATCAACGGATTCCTTATACAGCGCCCTTTTATATAGTTTGCTTATGCTAACTAAGTATATCATTTGCATTTTAGGCTGTCAACCGGGAGTCTTTACTTGACGTCTCTGCTTTATTCTTATATAATAATATTAGTTAGCTATTGCTAACTAATATATATGAAGGAGTGTAGACGATGTCTTTGATTCAAAAAGAAATTGCCGAATTTTCTGTGCAATGTTATCAGAATAACGCCTTCCATACTGTGACAAAGGCGGATGTACTGGGAAAGTGGAGCGTGTTTTTCTTCTATCCTGCGGACTTTACCTTCGTGTGCCCCACAGAGCTGGAGGATTTGGCCAATCTATATGAAAAATTCCAGACCATTGGTTGTGAAATTTACTCTGTTTCCTGCGACACTCACTTTGTCCACAAGGCGTGGCATGACGCTTCCGAGCGTATTCAAAAGATCCGCTACCCCATGTTAGCTGACCCGACTCATTGCCTGGCAAAGGATTTTGAAGTTTATATTGAAACCGATGGTATTGCAGAGCGTGGCAGTTTCATTGTCAATCCAGAAGGGAAAATTGTGGCATATGAAGTCAACGCCGGCAATGTAGGCCGCAATGCAGACGAACTGCTGCGCAAAGTTCAGGCCTGCCAGTTTGTGGCGGAACATGGGGACGAGGTTTGCCCGGCCAAATGGAAACCCGGAGCCGAGACTTTGAAACCCAGCCTAGATCTTGTGGGCCAACTGTAAGCTATGGAGCAGATGGAAAACTTCTACGATGTGGTGATTATAGGCGGCGGGCCAGCAGGTCTTACAGCCGCTCTCTATCTGGCTCGCGCCCACTACCGGGTTATAGTCGTAGAGAAGGAGCATTTCGGTGGTCAAATAACTATAACTTCTGAGATAGTCAACTACCCCGGAGTGGAACGAACCAGTGGAGCAGCTCTCACGGAAACTATGCGAAAACAAGCGGAATCCTTCGGCGCGGAATTTCTCTTAGCTGAGGTTACAGGTCTTGACCTGGACGGCGATGTAAAAATTGTCCGTACCAACCGTGGAGAGATGAAGTGCTTTGGAGCCCTGCTGGCAACCGGCGCCCATCCTCGCATGGCGGGTTTCCAGGGCGAAGAAAAGTTTCGCGGCCGGGGAGTTGCTTACTGCGCCACCTGCGACGGAGAATTCTTCACTGGCAAAGACATTTTTGTGGTGGGAGGAGGCTTTGCCGCCGCTGAGGAGAGCGTATTTCTCACCAAATATGCACGCCATGTAACTATCCTGATTAGAGGGGAGAATTTCAGATGCGCTCAGTCCGCTGCAAATACCGCTCGAAACCATGAGAAGATCACAGTTCTCACTAATACGGTTGTGGAAGAGGTTTCCGGGGACACTGCCCTGCGACGCCTTCGCTATCGCAACACAAAGACTGGTCAGGTGACAATATATCAGCCTGCAGACGGTAACAGCTTCGGCGTGTTCGTTTTCGCTGGATACGAGCCGGCAACTCAGATCGTGAGAGGACTGGCAAAGATGAATGAGGATGGTTACATTCTTACTGACCGGAACCAGAAAACCACGGCGAGTGGTCTGTATGCCGCAGGGGATGTTTGCGTAAAGCCTCTGCGGCAAGTAGTCACAGCTGTAGGCGAGGGCGCACTTGCTGCCACAGAGTTGGAACGGCTGTGCTCCGCCATGCAGGAAAAAACCGGACTGCACCCACAATTTCCTACAGTCCAAGAGGAAAAGGCAGAGGCTTTAGCAAAGTCAGACGGCAGCCTGTTCACAGGAGATATGCTTTCGCAACTCAATACGGTATTCGAACGGATGGCGTCTCCTCTGATTTTACGGCTATATCTTGACGCCACGCCGATTTCTAACGAATTGCGGCGATACATGGATGAGATGGCAATTCAGAGCAGTAAGCTGTCAGTGGAAATCGGCGACGCCGCTGACGAAGACCATCTTCCCTGCGTACGTGTATGCCGGGCGGACGGGAGTTGGACAGGTCTTTCTTTCCATGGAGTTCCCGGCGGCCATGAGTTCACTTCATTCGTTCTGAGTCTTTATAATGCTGCTGGGCCTGGTCAGGCATTGGACGAAGAAATAATAGCCGCAATCCAAAAGATACAAAAGCCTGTGGATCTTCAGGTGTTGGTATCACTATCCTGCACTATGTGCCCAGAGATGGTTACCGCGGCCCAGCGCATTGCAGCGGAAAATCCGAATATTACAGCACAGGTGTATGATTTGAACCACTTCCCTGATCTGAGAGACAAATACCAGGTGATGAGTGTACCATGCCTGGTTGTCAATGGCGGAGAACAGGTAACATTCGGAAAGAAAAATATACAGCAACTTCTTGAGTTTCTTTCATAAATAAAATATCGCACGACGAGCTTAAAAGCCCGTCGTGCGATATTTAAATTGGCGAAAACTTTTTATATTTGGAGATACAATCTCCAATTTCAACCGTAAGCTATAAAAACATTTCGTACAGTTAAATCTAATTTACGCAGCTCTTTATTTCAGTTCCCATCGAGAATCACAGCAAGCGCGAATCAGCTCTTCATCATGCGTTATAACCAGCACTGTTTTCCCTTTATCTGTCTCGTGCCGGAGCGCATCCGCTATAATCCTCATATTCCCGCCGTCCAAACCGGAAGTAGGCTCGTCCAGAAGTAGAATTTCTCTTCCTGAAATGATGCCACAGGCAATAGAAAGCCGCTGCTTCTGCCCTCCAGACAAAATGGCGGGATGGGCATTCCTGTACTCGTACAAAGCAAACTGCTTCAAAAGCTCCCTGGCACGTTCCAGAACAATTTCCGTTTTTTTAAGTCCCAGAAGAAGCTCTTCAGAGACGCTGTTTGTAAAAAACTGCGTGCCTGTATCATTGGAACTGTACCAACAATGAAATCGTCTCTGCGCTGTGGAAGATCTCCGGCCGCAGATACAGATATCTCCACGGGAAGGGCGCTCAAGCCCCGCAATAATCTTTGCTAAAGTAGTCTTCCCTGCCCCGTTGCGTCCAGTA
>CALWVH010000107.1 GCA_944384915.1 uncultured Clostridia bacterium
CCGTTTTACCCGTAACCCGGAGCAACGTGATATGGTGCGGGGCCTCATGGCAAAGCTGCGGGTTCTGTCGGATGAACAGTGCATGGATCTGGTGAAGGACATCCAGAAGAATTATCACCTGCCTTAAAGTGATTGTGCAGGCACTGGGTATTCATATGGGTGGCCACCAATACCTGAAACCGGCTTCCCCATACCCGGCGGGCCAGCTCCATTCCCAACTGGTGGCACTGCTCCGGCGTCACCTCCCCTGGTCGGAAGCTCTGGTAGGCGTGCATGGCAACCACTCCCTGCGTCTTTCCGAAGTGCTCCTGCACTTCCCGCATCTCCTCCCAAGCCCGTTCCGGATGGCAATGAATCCCAGATACCAGCTGTCCTTTTTCTTCCAGTATCGTCTTGCCTTCATTTTCCGCATAGTGCAGCGCCTGAGCAAGGCCCCCATATTCCGTCTTTTCAGGATTGGCGGCGTAATCCACCAGCCGTTTCAGACTGTCCCGTACAGCCCATATTTTCGTTGTCGCTATCAGCGTCTTCCCCTTTCCACAATACCATCTCCTGAATCGCTTCCAACCCGTCCCGATACGCCTCTGCCATTTCAGGAGCAAACTTCCCTATCTGCTCTGTCAGGGCTTCCAGATGTACCAGCTCGCTGAAAAACTCCGGAGGCGGATGAAATTTCGGCGTATACCCCAGTGCCCGTTGACGAAGGTACTCCGACAGCGTCAGTCCAGTGTTTTTGGCCCGTCTTTCCATCTTCCGTTTTTCTGTGGGGATAACCCGTATATTGATACCGGTGCTGCGCTTCCTCATACTGCTTTTTCCTCCGGTGCAAGGGGGTTCGGGGCGCTCCCCGTATGGGCGGCTGTGTCCGCCCCGGCGAAGGGGTGCCCAGTGGCAACACAAAGCCCATGCTCGCTGTGGAGAAGCGCCTGTGACGATGATGACGGTAATGACGATGTTTCTGCCACACCCCCTGCGTCAGAGGGTATCTCCTTTTTACCGTCATCATCGTCATGACCGTCACAAATAAAGCTTAACAGCCTTGCCCCGGCAGTCCGGCGGGTTTGATATTGTATCCCACAGGGAGCCAGCACAGTGTAGTAATGCTCCACCAGTTTTCGGGTCAGCTGATTGGGCAGCACGCCTGTCACGCCAGCTGCTTCCAACAGCTGAGTGGCTGTCCCCTGCCAGGTGCCAGCCTGTTGCAGAAAGTCTTTCACTCGGTGCAGATATTCAGGAATCTCCTTTTCCGCCTGCTGGGAAGAGCTTTCCTCCTCCAGCAGCTGCCAGACACAGCCTTCCGACTGCAAGTGCAGTGTCCGGCTGTCCATATCCCGGCCAGTGATCAACAGCTTTGCTGTGGCGCTCATTCGCTGCCGCTGTAGGAGCCAGATAGTATCCGCTGCACCCATGAGACCATTAGAACCGGAGATCTGATGGAAAGGGTCAGACGCACCCTGCTTCCGCAGATGATGCACTAATAACACAGCGATATTGCGGGAATCCGCCAATTCTTTCAGCACGCTCATAGGATCAGCTGTGGTAATCTTGATGATGGTATCAATGGGATCTGTCTCAACAGATGAAGTATCGATGGTGATATATTTCTTACCATCCTTTTCACTGGGAGTAAAGTTTAGTTCCTGACCCTTGTTGAGCCACTCCACCTTAGTAACATCATAATCAAAAGGTCCTACATAGATGCTTTCCTGACCAGTAAAGCCTTTCTTGGCGCGGCCATTGCCGATGGTATTTTCAGTCATGTGCATATACACATACTGATCGCGGCTTACGGAATAACCCCAATCAGGTCCTTCGCCGTATTTCGCTGTCAGGAAGGGTTCTTTTTCGGTATTTTCGTGCCATCCTTCCTTTTTCTCATAGGTATCAAAATAATAGGGCATGGTGCCAAACAAGGACTCGTGCAGATCTGGTCCGCCTTCATTTGCCATCCAGGCATTCAGATTGTCACGCAATTCTATAAATTCCTGTGCATTTTGGGGCCAATAGTAATAAGAGTCTTTTGTCCCCGCATCATAGCGAATTCCATTCCAATCCACGCCTCGGTTGGAAACAATCATCTGGTCATAATTGGCTACACTTCCATGACCGATACAATAAACGATATACTCGGCGAATAATCTCCAGTCATCCCGAAGCGCCCAACCTTGTACTGCTTTCACGCAGGGATGGGTCCACCATTCATTAACGGTATACTTATTTTGCATCAGATTATTGGTTTCCCAGTATCCGCCTTGGGTATAAGGAGTGGAACCAATATACTCGGTTTCCAGAATCGTCAGGTCGTTGTCACTTACCTCGTTTTGGTCGTTGGCCTGAATCAGAGCATAGTCGTTATAAGCGCGCACTGCACTCCACATAGCATCAGCATTACCTTTTCCTTGAGGACCGCCGTCAAAGAACAGATAAGAAGGATCGTACCGCTTCATCAGATCCTCTACGTTCATGTAGAATCCGCTGGAACAGTTGACTCTGCTATCCACAATTCGGTTGGAGCCTTCGGAAGCATAATAAACGCCAAATCGCAAACCATGGCGCTCTGCTGCTTCTTTCACCTGGCCAACCATATCCTTAGGCTGCCGTACCCCATTTACCACTTCGGTAGTATTGGGATGCTGACGCTCTGCAGCTCCGTTAGGGTCGCCGGGGAATGAACCTGGAGCAGGCCAGAAGTAGATTCCCTGAACTGCCTCTGTGGAAAGCATGGTCATACCGGCTTCCTTGGCGCGCTCTGCCCACATATCAAAAGAAAAATTGGGGTCAAAGTTTTGGGAATATCCGCCAGTGTTGTGAGAAAGGGCCGACATTTTTCCCTCTTCAAACCACTTGTTTGGACGCTCTTTCACAGTGATGGAAGTTTTCTTAATGGCAGTATTCCCCTCTGCGTCTGTCACCTGAATCGTAAAGGGATATTCACCTTCTGTGGTACAATAGCCGTCAATCTGCCCGTCTTCTGACAGAGTTAAGCCATCAGGGAGTTTTCCTTCAATAATCTCCCAGGTATATCCGGGTGTACCACCCGCTGCTTCAAACTGGAATTTGGATGCCTGAGTCGCATAGCTCTCATTGACCTTATGGATTGCTTTGTTCCATACATAAGGCCACTGCACATATCCGTTGGGCAGTTCGTTATCTGGATACATATTGGATTCAATACCAGCCTCTGCATTGCGCTGGTCAAAAGCCTCTTTGTCAATATCCAGCCCTTGAGTAGCTACTGATAACTGATTATCTTGTGTATGAGGACCGATGACAGAGCAGGTAATCCCCTCCAGCAGGTCTCCGGGAGAATTGGCATCCGCTCCATTAGCGGTTGTGGTAATTCTTGCATAGAAGCCCACATAAGAAGTGCGCTCATGCTTAATTTCCAGCATTACCTTATTCCACCCCTGTTTCAGGTGGATCGTACGGATATACTGGTCCTTATTACTGGATTCTACTGCAGCGCTGTTCTGATCCACCAGCATATCATTAACATAAACTTTATGCAGACCACTAGTCACAAATCGCAGCTGCGCATCCTGTTCTTTGTCACTATACACATAGGTATGGGCATATACATATTTTCCAGACGTTTCCAGTCCCTGCTTTACGGTGAAATAGCCGGAAAGATCCTGCCAGTCATCGGTATTACGGTTGAAAATACGATCGTCAAAATATTGCCACTGGGTGTCGCCAAAGTCTTCGCCCAAAACCGGAGAAATATTTCCCATAGGCTCCGGATCACCGCTGCCAGTTTCTCCAGGCACGCCCCAAGCTTCTACTTCGTTAAAGCCTAAATGATTGGGAGCCACATTGCCCTCATCCGTGCGCTGGCATGGACTAAAGATGATTTTCTGTACATTAGCCACAGGCTTGTCCAGGGTCAATGTATACTCCTCACCTGGAACCACATTTTCCAACTTGCCGGAAGCAATCGTAGAACCGGTTTTGTGAACCATTTGATACAGAAAATCTACTTTTTTACCATCCCGCTCACGGGCAACAAATTTCAGTTCGGTGACGGTAGAAGGTTGTTCCAATTCTACTGTTAATTTGGGGATTTCCTGAGGGTCCCAGACAATTCCCTGCTGAGTATTGGAAGACCAATAGGTGTCCGGATCGTCGTCTAGTGCTTTCTCTGCCCCATAATTAGCGTCATTATTTAGCACAGAGCTTGCCTCTGTAGAAACGTGTCTTAATTCTTCTGCTTCCCCTAGTTCGGTATCTCCGGTAGCATCGCCATCATACACTTCTACTTCGCTAAAGCCAAGCCCTACATTTCGAAGCTCTTTCACTCCATCGTGAACTATCAGTAATTCTACGCTGGAAACTCCTTCCACTGCAGAATCAAATTCCGCACGTCCCGGTTCATTTCCTTTGGGATCGATATCTGTAACGGTTTTCTCCCCCACAATCTTGCCAGAGGCATCTTTTAAAGTCACCTTGACTTCCTGAATTTGGGAAATTACCTGATCTCCCCAACTGGGATCATAGCGGTTATAAAAATCAACGGTTTTTACCTTAATAGGCTGCTTCCAAGTCAGATAATATGTTGGAGCAGGATCCCATTCTGGCCAATAGGCTGGATCACCATCATGAATCCAGTTGTCGTGCATTTGGGATAGCCAACAGGTACTTTTATCCCCATCCACTGCTTTAGCGGGAACATTTTTAGCTTCATCTGTTCCTTCTGGAAAATCATTTGCTGTGGTTTTCCAGGAAGAACTGGCAGAAACCTCTGCAACAGATGCCCAGTTTCCATTTTCTGGACGAACAAGCGGAGCTTCCCCATAAATTTTATCAATTACAGACTCCTCCGAAGGTCCTGCTACCAGCCACGTATTGATATACGGTGCTGTACCGGGTCGTTGCTGCGCTTCTACCTGTATATTCCCTGGCAGTACACCTGTAGCATAAGAGCTTGCCATGACTGCCGTTGCCAGAAAGAATGCTGCAGTCCTCTTGATCAACTTTTTCAACACACATCCTCCTTTTGGTATAGTTCTCAATCAGCCTTTTTGGGATTTCCCAAGGTTTTTCCGACACCTCCTTTTCCTCCCTTAATAATCCCAAGTCAATTAACAAAATGAATTAAAGCATGTTGTTCTTTTAAATTCAACTCTAAAATTTACCGCTTTTCTCATATTTTCCCAATAGTGTTAATTTTTTCTCTCTAAAATTTAACACTTTTTCACTTTGTTAATTCTTTATCAATTTATCATGTATTATTGTCTCAAAATATGGATATTTGTCTCTAGTTCAAATTAAAATTTTCTGATCTAATTTCCTGCGAAGTGATTCTGCTTTAACAAGAAAAAACATCTGCTGCAAAAAAGAAGGCCGCTGTAGAGTGGAAACTCTACAGCGGCCAAAATCTTCTGTACACCTTTGCGATATACTTGAAGCTGACTAAAAAATATTCTCTTATGATTTCCGAAGTTCAGTCATCAGGGCATCTGCCTTTACCTTAAAAGCAAACTGTTCTTCATCCTGATACCCCAGCGCATAAATTCTTTCGATCTGGTCATTATTGAAAAGAAAAGATTTGTCTGGTCCCATATATCCCTCTGGATATACACAACCGGCATAATCCCAAAGCTGCTCTTCTGCTTCTCCAATACTCTTCTGGC
This sequence comes from uncultured Clostridia bacterium, assembly GCA_944384915.1. Lineage (GTDB taxonomy): Bacteria > Bacillota > Clostridia > Oscillospirales > Acutalibacteraceae > Heritagella_A. The sequence continues at coordinate 5,631 of CALWVH010000107.1, forward strand.
ATACCCCGATAATCATAACACGCTTTTGGCTGTTTTTCAGTAATACCACCGAGCCAATAGGCAGCAATCCAGATAACTCCATTTATCTCACTCCTCTTATATTTACTGGTAGATCTTTTATCCCATTATCCCCATTATACCAAATACAATGGCGACAATCAAAAAAATAGCACAGAATCCGTATAAAACCCTACTTACTGTTTTTTGTGCAGGCGGGGCAAAATCATTCTCCGTGAGCCGCACCTCAAAGGCTTCGATCCCCAAGACCTGTTTTTTCAAATACAGTATTTCTACCCTTGTTCCTACCGGAAGCTGTTCTGGACTGATCCGGGAGGACTGACACCTGCAAATCTGTTCCCTACCCTCATAAAAGAACTGAACCTGCGGTGTTTTCCAGGAGGAATGTTCCTCCACACAATATCCTACAATAATCCCTTGGCCACGTATGGCGTTTTTTTGAAACTTTTTATCACTACTGGTGAGAGCCGCACCAAAAATTCCGCATAGTAACGCAAAAATTCCAAATACGCCGGCGGCGAGAAAATTACCCATGCTCTACCTCTCAAAACCAACTGGTAAATTTGTTCCATGCGCTTTCGGCTGCCGAACACACCGCATCCACGGTGCCTCCTACATCTACCTCAAAGCCCACGCTTACTCCCAGTCCTATGGAAACGCCTACATCCACTTTAATTTTTCCATCCACAATTCCAGCTTCTGCGTGAGCTCCCACACCCACATTGACGCTTCCATTAACTCCAATATCCGTTCCCAGTACTGTGATTCCTGCACTGCCTTCTGCTTCTGCTGCAATGGCTTCTGCACTGGCTTTGGCGTGGGCCTGCACATTCAGGCTCCCGTCCTCATTGAAGAGAGAGGCGGTAGCAGAAGCCTGGGCCTCTGCTTTGCCCACGGACACCTCGCCTTTTCCATATACCCCCAGAAGATCATTTTCCGGGTCAATATTCAATCTGCCATCTGCTGATGCAGTAAAGGCCGATGCACTGGCTCCGATTTTCGCTTCTACTGCAGGAGCAAACTTTTTCTTTCCGTCCTTATCATAAACATACATTCCGCCGGAAACTCCCGCATGAGCTTCAGCGGTACCTACCTTGGCAGAAACTGATCCGTTGCCATATTTTCCATCTTTACTGGCTGCCGCGGCAAAGATATCTCCGCCAATGGTAGCAGCTGCTGATATTTCCCCAATCGTACCCTGTTTTTCGGCCCATTCCGTCATTTCTGGGAAGGAATACTGACCGGTTTCTGGGTCGTATACGTAAGTATGGTCGCTGTCCGAGTGGGTATCCTTGCTTTTTTTGTAAATGGCCGAATCATCCTTGTAGCTGCCATATTCCGGGCTAATAGAAGCTCCCGCCTCACCGTGCAGTGCTTTTATCTCTCCATTGCCATCTTCAGAAACGAAGTTCCAAACAGCGCCCTCGGTTTCAGCTTTGATATCCCCGTGAAAAAATTTTTCCCACAGGCTTTCGGAGGTACCCATCGCTACACTGGACCCAGTGGCTACCAGTGGTCCTGCACCTGTTAAATCAAAGATACTGGCCCCTTTTTGCTTCCACTGTGCTTCCAGTTTTTCTTCTGTTTGATCGTAGAGAGACGCTCCCGAACTTACCGTTTGGCGGATACGTGAAAGTCTACTTTCAATAGAAGAAAGTTGGGACGAAATAGATGACATCTTTCCTGCAATATTTCTCCGAGCCTTTATGTTTCCAGCCACCTGCCAGGAAAGAGAATTCACTACGCTCCTTGCTCCTGACACTTTTTGGGAAGCATTTTGCAGGTTACTTTGGGCTCGATTTACCCCATCTACACGAATATAAATTTTACTCAACCTGTTCTCCCCTCCCTCTTATTTACCGGGGAGTTCCGCATCTGGGGCAGCATCTTGCAGAAGCATCATATTGGGTGGCACAGTTCTTACAGAACACTACACTGCCATACCCTGCATTACCCATGGGCTGCTGCGAATAGGACGGCGGTGCAACCGGTGCGTTTCCTCCATAATTCTGTGGGTAAGCTCCCGGCTGATATTCACTGGTACGAGATGGCACATCGTTTTTTACCTTTCGTAAAACCAGGATCAGCAGCACCAAGATTGCTACCATAAGGGCAAATAATACACCAAGTCCGATATAGATGGGTAAAAATTCCGGGTAGATCATAACGTACACACTCCTTTCCCTAAGATGATGCAGAGCCTCCGGAAAAATTTGTTTTCCCGAAGGCCTGCTGCTCTACCGGGTTATAGCAAAACCTTATTAGGCATTGCTCGCTTCTTCTTTGGACTTCTTTTTCTTACCAAGGATGATAAACAGGATCACAGCTACAATCAGTACACCAACACCCACCAAAGTGCCGATAAACAGCGGGGTATTGTTATACCAGCGGACCAGAGGATTGGAAGATACCAAGAAGTCTTCCACAAGGATCTCTTCCATATTGCCAGCGGCGTCGGTAGCAACGATCTTTACGTTCTGTTTCTCATTGGACTCGGGGATTGCAAAGGTGTAGGTGTCATTCTCGTTTTCAAAGGTAATGGGAGAACCATTCAGTTCAATAGAAACGGTTTCCAGAACCAGATTATCCTTCACTTCAATGGAAGCCGTTTTCTCCTGTTCGGCGTACTGCTGGCCATTTTCCAAATCCGCAGGTACGATCACCGGCTTGGTCTTATCCACACCAAAAGAAATTTCGGCTTTCTTAGTCTCATCGATGTTCTCGTTGACATTTCCGGCGTCATCCAGGGAGTACACTGACACACTATAACGGCCATCTTCTGCAAACAGGTCCTTTGCCACGGTGTACACATAGCGGCTCCATTGATCGTTGCCGCCTGTCTTTTCAGTGGTATAATCCTCATCGGCGGTCAAGTCGGAGGGCGTACCATTCTTGGTGAGCTTCAGAGCCACGCTGCCCTCTTCCAGACTGTTGACGTTAATCTCGGTCAGAACGATATCCTGCTCCTGCTGGATATACTTTCCAGAAATACTGTTCAGGAATTCCTGATCCAGGGCATACACAGAACCAAAGCGGTTGACATAGAACATGATGGTATTCTCTTCGGTATCGTAAACATTGCCAGCTTTATCTTCTGCTTCAATTCTCAGAGTATAAATGCCATCGTTACTCAGCTGCTGACCATTTTCATCCGAAGTTTTGGGAATAGTAAAGGTAACAACTTTCTCTGAAGTTCCCTCCCAATCAGTAATAAACTGTTGGGTCACATCCACATCATTTTCCACAATGGGGTTGGCCGGGTCATTCTCATCCATCAGCACACGGTTACGCGTCAAGGACAGGCTATAATTATCAAAGTTAATGTCGGATAGAGTAATAGTAATCACAGCATCCGCATCCACTTTTCCATCTTCCAAACCCAGTACAGTCTCATTTTCCACGCCTTCCACCTTGGCAATCTCCTTCCAGGTGGTATCCACGGTAAATTCCTTGCCTGCTGCAGAATTACCATAAGAGGTTTCCTCGCTGGCATTACCTGCCATATCGTGCATGGTCACGTCAAAGGTGTAGTCACCGTCCTGATCGTACACAATAGTAGCGGTATGCACATCACCGTTACTGCTCCACTGGGGTGCGGGCGCTGTGAAAGCGGTCCCATCCAAAGCAGCAGTCTGGGTAAACTCCACACGGCTCACATCAAAATTATGCTCCGTTACAGTAACAGTAGCGGTACGGGCTGCCTTGAAGTATTTGCCGTTGTTGCTGCTGTTATTATCATACTGCACTGTAATTACCGGCAAGGTCTTATCAATGGTAAACTCCTGAGTAGCGAAGGGAGCCGCCGCATTATTGGCGCGGTCTTTATAGGAAATATCAAAGGTATAGTCGCCGTCGGCGCTGTAAACGATAGTGGCCGTATAAGTGGTCAGGTTGGGGTCCTGAGTATTCACAGAACGAGTCCAGGCAGATTCACGGGTCAGATCTGCACCCGGCAGGGTACCGTCGGTATTGGTGATCTTCATGACCACATCTGCTGCACGGAAATTGCGTTCGGTGATGACCACGGTAGCTACCCGATCTTCCTTGTAGTAATCGGTATTTTCAGGATCAGGGTTGTTGTTGTCATAAGTAACCTGGATCTGGGGAGCTGTGGTGTCGATACCGAACTCGATCTTCTTTTCAGAGGTATTGCCGGAACGGTCGGTCATCTTTACCAGCACTACAATATTGTTGCTGTCGTTGCGAACCTGGATGGTTTTTACCATTTCGGTGACCAGGTTATTTTCTGTTTTGGAGAGTTTCCAATCGGTATCACCAGAGGCTACCTTGCCATCATTGCCGATGGTCACGGTGCCACTTTGATTGTTAGCGGTATCATAGGGGGCGATCACCGACCACTGGATGTCCCGGATACCCGAATAGGTATCGGTAACGGTAATGGTCACCGGCACGGTACCACTGTACAGCTCACCGCCGTTATTGTCGGTGTAGGGAGCATCGGCCTTATCAAAGGCGATATGGCTCTCCTCTTCGTGCTTGCCGGGAGTTTCCAGGATAGCGCCGTCCGGAGTGACATAAGCGTCGGCCTTATTGGTTACGTTATCCTCCGGCAAGGCATAAATCTGACCCTTAAAGTTGGCGGGAATCACAAAGGAAATCTTTCCATCCTTATCTACACTGGCAGTGATTTCCTGGCTCTTGCCTTGATCCTTATCTACGGTGTAGTAGGTAATATTCTCCACACCGGCACTGGGGCCGTTATCGTCTGCGGTAGAAATAACTACCCGGGTATCCTCACGGAAATAGAAGCCATATTCGGTGGACTCCACATCCGCTTGATTTTCGCTGCCCTCTACATAATTTTCAGCCTCGAACTCAAAGCCTGTGATCCGGGGAGCATCCGTATCTTTATAAATGGTCTTGCTATAGCTGCTCTGGTTGCCGGCATTGTCGGTGACAACGACCTTGAGTACATAAGAGCCGTTTTCATTGCGTTGAGCGTCTTTCGTATTTACCTGATAAGTGTTTTCTATGACAGCAGTGTCACCACTGTGCAAGTCATCATCCACAAGTACGGTATTGTTAATGGAGATCTGCACCCGATATAGTCCAGCGTGTTCATCAGCAGTCTGTACGGTAAACTCTACATCATTCTGATACCAGTCGTTGCCGTCCACAGTAGCGGGATTACCCTCTGCTGGATCATCACAGGTCACATCAATGGTGGGTGGGACAGTTTCGATCATCAGGTCGTTGCTTTGGATCTCTTCATTGATCTCGGTGGGGAGGGCCGCAAAGGTATTTCCTACGTTATCCTCTACCATGACCTTGAGGCCATTCTCAAAGTGAAGAGCTTCTCCCTCTACCGCATCCTCCGGCAGGGTAAACACTGCCTGATTATCGGTAACCGTCTGGGTTTCCAGAACAGACTCCCCGCCATACAGAGTGATTTCCTTCACGCCGCTAGCCGGTTCGGGATCGTTGGCACTAACGGTGACTTTTACTTCTGCGTTGCAGAACAGACCAAAACTAAGGAAATTTAATACTTTTTCTACAGGAGACTGATTGGTGAGCTCCACTGTAAAGCCGGTAAACGCAGCGGGAGTCCTGTCAATGTATACCACACTCTCCTGGGTAGTCTCTACCTTGGCAGCGTTGCGGACTGTTACCTTAAGCGTCACTTTTCCTTCCAATTCTTGGAGCTGCTGCGTATTGATAGAGAAGGTTTTCTCAACCAATCCCTCTTCTCCCTGATCCATACGACCGGAAATATCATTTCCTTGTACGTCCTGAGTAATGGGCTGACCGTTAATGGTCACCTCTACCTGACGCAGGCTGTTGGCATCCGCCATGTTAACAGTAAAGTTTACATCTCCGGCATACCAGTTTTCTCCATCCGCATTCTGATATACTGCCTTGTCTGGAGTAATCTCCAGGGTGGGAGCCTCATTAGAAATGGTTACTCTATTGCTGCCATACTGTTCCGGAGCTACATCCTTGGGACCTACCGGAACCTGGGAGGTATTGCCGGCCACATCCTCTACCGTAGCAGTGAGTTCCGCACCGGCAAACTCCTCGCTGGTAACAGCAAATTGTGCCTGATCATTTTGGGTTTCCTGGGTGGCAACGGGATTACCATTGGCATAGAGGGTGATTCTCTTTACGCCGGAGCGGGTTTGATCCCCGGTATCCTCTGCAGATACGATCACATAAATATCCTTGCTGGAGAAAATACCATACTTGGTGATATTGATATCGCCCAACTCCACCTTATTTTCCTTTTCTGTAAAAGTAAAGCCTGTAATCTTAGGAGCCGTGGTATCAATACCGATGGAAACCGCCGTACGCTTTGAGGTGTTCCCCCATTTGTCTACAGCCCACACTTCATACTCGCCGCTAAATTCCGCCGTATTGGAAACGGTAAAGGTAAAGGTGCCCTTTTGATCGTCATAAACAGCTTCTTGGCCTTCCTCTGTACCAGAAACCGCATAATAAACCTTTTCTACGCCGGCAAGATCATCAGTAACAGAACCGGATACTGTAACAGTCTGGTTCGTCCAGTTGTCGGAGGGCTCTTTGGTTATATCCGAGATGGAAGGGGCAGTATTGTCAAAAAGGAATTCCTTTCCAACTTTTACATCAAATCTCCATCCCCACATCCGTGATTTTGTTACGTGGATTACATCAATACGCTGGTTGGAGGTAATTACCTTTTCTGTTGTACCCATCCACTCATCATTGATCTTTACCCGAAGATACCCATTTTCTGTCTTTGGAGTGATAACTACTTTAGCACCTTCTGGCAGAATATACTGGTCCCCTTTTATAATTGGCTGAACAGGGTTTTCATTTTGGATGAAAGAAATGGTATAGTACTCGTTATCGATAGGATCTACCCCGCCTACCTGTTCGGATTCGGCAAAGACAACTTGAACATTCTGGTTCTCTCTCACTGGATCAAGTTTCAGGGACAAATTTCCCTCTGTGTCTTCTACTACCTTATCCTTAGCATCTACATCGTTCACCAGAACTTCGGATAGGTAATATCCTTTGTCCGGCACAATGGAAATTACGGAAGAACCGTCATATTCCACCTGCTCAGGGGTTGCGGAAGCGTTTCCGCCCTCATTTGCATCTACATTGACCGCAAATGTATCAATAGAGAATTCTACCGAAATGACGTAGTCTTTATCGGCTGGCAGGGCTTCTTCTTTTTCTTTTGGTTCATTGGGAACGGAGGAAGCGTCCACCTTTTCCACATCGTCCACTTTAAAGGAGGTAATGTGGTAATGCTCTTTTGCATTAGCAGTAACCGTTACGGTTCCGTTTACTTCTTCATCAAATACCAGGTTTCCACCCTCTTCGCTGGCGGGGTCTCCTGTAACAGTTCCCTTCTCACTATCATAGTGCAGGGTAATGGTATAGGTCTTGCGGGCAAAAGAAGCTTCTATGGCGTGGTCTGCCTTGATAGAATCAAAAGGCACTTCATAGGAAGGATACCCTACCGCCTCCGCTACCTCTTCCCCATCTACTTTCAGAGAGGCGATACGGTAATTCTCATCTGCTGTCACAGTAGCTATGACATTCTCGCCGTATGAGTATTTTCCCTCATTGTCTGCATCGGGAGACAATGAAATGCTACCGTTTTCTCCTGTAACAGAGGAGGTAATGGAGAAGGTTTTTACCACCAATGCAACGTCCTCTACGGAACCTGTCACTTCATCCAATGCGTCAATCTCTTTTGTGACAGTGGTATACTTCTCTCCACCGGTAATAGTAAGAGTATATTTCTGCTCTTCATAGCCTATCAGAGAATGCTCTCCTTTTCTATCTGTGGTGGTGCTATCCTGGCTATAACCGCTGAGAGTAACGGTAGCTCCTCTATAGGGCCTACCGTTTTCATCTTTCACAGTTCCAGTAATAGCTACTTCTTTCAAAGCAGTTAACAGGACCGTCTTTTCTACCTCACCAGGATTTATGGTGACTTCTTCATCTTGGTAGTCCTCATATCCCACTACGGGAGCCACATGGAGAGTATAGCTCTTTTCTTCTTCTACAAAATTTGTAAAAACAGCTTTTCCCTCTTCATTAGTGACTACTGTCTGGGAGGCAAGCTCGTCTGTTCCATCGGTTTTTTCGGTCAGAGTAACTGCTGCGCCCTGTACCATATTTCCCTCAGCTGTATCCGTAACCGTAACGGTATAAGCCTCGATCACCGCCGCCGCTGCGGTAAGTAGCCCGTTAATCGGAATCATACTGAACAGAAGCGCCATAGAAAGGAACACTGCAAGAAATCTAGCGGTTCCTGTCTTTTGAACTGCGTGTTTACAGTTTGACATTCTCATATCCCCTTTGCTGAAATGTATATTTATATATAAAGTTTTTTCCGTTGCATATGGCGTGCATATACAGGAAAAAAACGGTTAGGAAAAGGAAAACATACTGCACTATCTCGGGCATGGAAAACATATTGGAAACAATCGTCAGCACTACGGCAGCCACTAACGCAAGATCCGCTGTTTTTCCCGCAGGCGTCGCAAAAAAATGGAAAAGTCTCGGAACACGTCCGCCTACATCCTGTGAGAAACAATGGCGTCGTATACAATTAGCTCCCCAAATGCATCCCTGCTGAATCATCAGGCCTGTCCAAAACAGGATAGGGATTATAAGGCGCATAAGCATTTCTGTTTCTGGGAGTATTTCCGGAATCCCACATAGCAAGGCCGCCATTGCGGAAAGAAGAGATCCTCCCATAGCTCCGTATAACAACCGGGGAAACCATTTCTTTTTCCCTTCCATCAGATCACCTCATCTGTATGGATGCGCTCCAAGCTGCGCACGATACGGAAAGGAACTGGCGATGCTGAGACAGGGGGGGCTTCCTGCTGGGAGAGGACGGTAGTTCCCGGCATGGGAGCTCGCTCATAAGAGAGCACCTCGGTAGCATCATTCTGCTTCAGCACCTCTGTGGAATCCCCGCGGCGAAGTACTTCGGTGGCATCGTTTTGCTTCAACACCTCTGTGGAGTCCCCACGACGAAGTACTTCGGTGGCATCGTTTTGCTTCAGCACCTCCGTGGAATCCCCACGGCGAAGTACTTCAGTAGCATCGTTTTGCTTCAACACCTCCGTGGAGTCCCCACGGCGAAGCACTTCGGTAGCATTGTTTTGCTTCAGCACCTCCGTGGAATTCCCACGGCGAAGTACTTCGGTGGCATCGTTTTGCTTCAACACCTCTGTGGAGTCCCCTTGATGGAGCAGCTGGGTATCTTCTCCGGGTTGGGGTGCTTCAAGAGGAGTGGTCTGGTCGTTACTATTTAAGTATTCAGTGGCCTGATTGGCATCCAAGCTTTGATCTGCGGTATTGCCACGATAGGAGGCATCATAAATATCGTTTCGATCCTGATAGGAATTTCTCCTGCGTTTCTCTTCCTGGATCTCCTCTGTGGATTTATCAAGCCGTTTGGAAGCGTGGGCCATGGCCACTGCCTCCCGGTCCAAATGGGGGCTTGGCACCTCTTGGGCAATATTGCCCGAAGGCGTCCGCTTGCGCGCATCCAGTACTGCGGGACTGGCGGAATGTCGTGCCCCCCCGCTGCGGTTGGATTCCCGAATAGCTTTTACTTCACGGGCAACGGTACGGCCGCTCAAGTCCCCAATCACTGCAGGGATCTTTAACTTGAAAAACAGGATCACAGCGACAAGGAACGCTGCGCCTGCCAATGAAAATCCAACAATGCCGATAATCAGCCAGGTTTCTGCACTCATGAACTCACCTACTCTCTATATGCATTTTCAATGGCCAACTCTGCTGCGTCAAACCGCTGCATCAGTTCTTCCTGCATGGCCTGGGTCTTATCGGAGGTGGCATCCACCTGTGCAGAGCGTTGCTTTACCTCCTGGAATATACTGCGCATGTCCTGTTCTTCCACACCATCGGATTTAAACTTCCGGGCATAAGTCTCAATAGAATACGCAGCCAGCCGGTATACCTCCAGCTCGATAATCTCGCTTTCCCCCTCGTCCGCAGACACCAGCTGAATCAGTTCCTTAATATTCTCCCAATAAGGAGCATACATTCCTTTGTCTGAGGCCTCTTCAATATTTAAGGTGATTTCCTGGTTAAACAAACCGATGTCACGGTAGGTTTTGGCCATTACGTAATATTCGCTATTCTCATTGCCAAGGGTAACCGCATCGTCAAACCACTGGATGGCACTCTTCATCTTGGTGATCTGGTTGTCGGAAGAGTTGTCTGTTCCGTATTCATAGTAATACCAGTACAGCTTGCCGATCTCAAAAGCTAGATCTGGATACTCTGGATTTTCCTTTAGCCCTGCAAGGTTGGCGTTGAGCTTTTTCATCAATTCCTGTTCTTCCTCGGTGCTAAAGGATGTGTCATTTTTAAATGCCTCGATCATCCCTAAATAGGCTTCTGTCAATGTGGGCTTAATATCGATAGCCGCACTGTAATATTCCGCCTTTTGTTCCGGTGTAGTAGCGGTCTGTGCCCACATGATATTCTGCTCGTAGTCTGCATTGTTGGTCTGGTCCCGCATAAACAGGCCCACACACCCCACCAATAAAAATACCACACAGGCAGCCAGTACAGAAATAAAAGCCGTTAGCTTTTTCTTTTGCTTGGCTCGGTAGGCCGCACCATATTCCTCATAGTGTTCCAACGCGTACAACAACTCTGCGCAGGACTGATAACGATCCTGGGGATTGAGCTGGGTACACTTCTGCACAATAGCTTCCAGTCCAGCAGAAAGCTGGGGATTCCAATGTCGAATGGGATAAATCTCATAAGGCGGCTCACAGGGGTTTTGTCCTGTAAGCAGATGGTACAGAGTCACGCCCAAACAATACACATCCGTGCGGGCATCTGTCTGGCCTTTGCCGCCAAACTGCTCCGGTGCGGCATATCCCTTGGTGCCCAAACTTACCGTATCCGCTAGGCTTTGCTCCTTGTACTCCCGGGCAATACCAAAGTCAATAACCTTCACATTTCCATCGGGTTTCAGCATGACGTTGGCAGGCTTCATATCCCGGTAAATAATAGGGGGCTTGCGGGTATGCAGATACTCCAATGCTTCGCAAAGCTGGATTGCCCATTCCACCACCATATCCTGGGGCTGTGCACCGCTATTTTCCAAAATGGTGCTTAGAGGTTCGCCTTCTATGTAATCCTCAATAATGTAGATCACATTGCCATTATCAATGATATCTACAATACGCACAATCGCCGGATGATCCAGTTGTTTAATCATATTTGCTTCCGCGATAGCGCTTTGAATGACAATCTCGTTGTTTTTATCCCTTGTTCGCTTTTCGATTTCCTTAATAGCCCACTGCTTATTTAAGCGCTTATCCATAGCCAGATAAACTTTGGACATACCGCCTTGGCCAATGAGCTTCAGTATTTCATACTTATCATCGATAACCTGACCGATAACTGCCAAACTCTCTCACTCCTCATCCCAGCGTAATCAATATGGCGGAGATATTATCCGTTTCGCCACGGCTTTTACACAGCTCCGTCAGATAGGCAAGTCCCTTCTGCATCGATTCCTCTCCTGGGCTGTTTTCCGCCGAACACCAGGTGAGAATTTCCTCCGGGGTGATCTCATGGCGAAATCCGTCGGAACAAAGGAGATATCGTTGCCCCTGCTGTCCTTTTCCTGAAATATATTCCGGCTCCACTACTTTGGAGGCCCCTACACACTGGAGCAAAATATTTCTTCTAGGGTCTACCGCAGCCTGCTCTGGAGTGAGTCTTCCCAAACGGACTTCACTGGCTACCAGCGTCTGATCCGTGGTCAACTGCACTAACATGCCTTTTTCCATTTGATAGGCCCGACAGTCCCCAACATGGGAGATAAGATATTCCCCATTCTCCAGAAATAGCAATACTGTGAGGGTAGACCCTAGTTGGATATTGTGTCCCCAGCCGTATTCCAAAATGGTCTGGTTCAGTTCTTTTACCTTTCTATCCCACTGGTAACGGATTTCTTCCCACCGATCTGCTCTGGATAAAAGCAGGGGGAGCTCCTCCTCAAACCAGGCCGTAAACGCCCGAATAATGGTGGCGCTTGCCAATTCTCCCTTAGCAAGGCCCCCCATACCATCGCAAAGTACAGCCATAAGCACCTGACCCGCTGGAGTCTCCGCCTCCCGTACTGCCAAACTGTCCTGATTGGTGGACTTTCTGATTCCTACATCTGTATGTACTGCAATCTGAAATTGCATCCCGCACCTCCTGCTGTTCCTCATGTATCCACATAGAAAATAAAATCTTCATTTGCAAAACGCAACCGGGTTCCCGAAAAGATCTCCACGTCCTTATCCTTTTCAATCTTGCGGCCATCCACATAAGTACCATTAAGGGAGTGATCCCGTATATAATACCGACGTCCACGAGTAAAGATCTCCGCGTGTTTTCGGCTGATTGCCGTATTCCCAGTGATCTGAAAGTAATTTTCCGGCGCCTTTCCTATAGTAAAAACCTGCACATCTATGGGTATCTTTTTTTGCCCTCTGCGCTGTATAAGATAGGGTCGTACCGGAGCATCCAGTTCCTCCGAGCCCAGCACCGTGGTTCCAGGGATCTCTTCCATTCTCAACACATCGGTACCATCCGACGCCCTGTGTGCAGAGGCATTTGTCATAGGGTCCTGGGGCACAATTCCAATAGATTCTGCTCCGATGCCCTCTTTGTCCATATTTAAGGGGTCATATACTACTGCGCTGCTGAAAGAATCCGTATTCCCTCCAATGCGGTTGCCGCATCCTGGACAATATTTGCTATCCTCTGGCACCCGGGCACGACAAAAGGGACATTCCATTTCTTTAACCGGCTCTACTTCTGGGGCAAAGAGGCTCTGGATGTACTGTTCCAGCTCGAATACCGAAAAATTTACGCCACTATTTAGGATACGAATATATTCCGCTACATATCCATTATCCTCATAAGCTACGAACCGTCCAACTTGAATAATCTCCAAAAGAAACTCCCGAAGGGATTTCCCTCCATCAAAATTTTGTATGGGTACTCCAATAAAAAACAGGCGCTGGGTAGACGGGTTTACCATGATCTTGTCAAAATCCATAAGCAGATACTGCTGTCCAATATAAGCTGCCTGCATAGACTTCAGTACTCGCAGAATATTTTGCAAAATACGGGCAAAAGCGCTGCGATCAATGGGCGCCTCCAGATATTTTCTAAATGTAATAAAGCCGGTGGTGTTATAACACAGCCGAAAGGAAGATCCTCTCCGCTCCAGTTCAAACCGCAGAAGTCCTTCCACCTGATTATTATTGATGGCATAGGCCTCCCGCTGGCTGATCTGCTGCCCCTTCTGCCCTTTAATGATGATCTCTGAGGCACCGTTTTTATTCACTACCTTGCTTTTATTCATAAGACCAACCTCTCATCCAAATCATCTTCTGGCAGCATCCAGAGCAGAACGGCAGGAACGACAGCGCCCCTCCTGTTCTGTAATCCTTTTGGCAAGATCATTGATCTGCCGGGTAAAATTGGCTACCTCTTCCGGCAGCGTAGCATTTTTCAGGAGATTTTTTATCTTCTCCTGTTCTTTTATCAAATCAGAAAGGACCCTCTCTGCCTGATTCAGCGCATTCTGCGCCCTTTGAATCCGTGCCTGTTCCTCTCGATAGATCTCTTGGGCAGCGCCTTTAATATCACTGCCCAAAGACTCCATCTGACGAATCACCTGAGAAATATCGGAAATAGACCGGTCAATCGCCTGCATGATGCTGGCAACCTCTTGCCCCTGCCAGTTGGCCGCTAACGAGTTTTTATAGGCGTTAAGCTGTGTCACTGCTTCTCGAAGTTTTCCTGCCTGTGTACTCAGCTGTCCTGCCTGATTATTTGCTGTATTTACATTAATGGCCATGGCCTGTTCATCTCCCTGCCTGTTCTGTGTAAATATACTCTTTCCTGCTGTAGATATTCACGGGTTTCTTTTCTCCATCCAGCAGGACCAGATAAAATTCATCTCCAACCCTGGCTTTCCGCATGGTCTTCATGGTTACCGCCACGTTTTTCCCCGTTTCCTGAGAGTATCTGGCAAAGGTCAAATAGCATCCGGAATCCGGGGACCTGTCGGGATCAAACCCCAGGCTTTCGCTGGAGGTTACCACATCGATCAACACCTTATACTCCCCTCGGCGGACCCGCCCCACACGGCGCAGGATCTTCCACAGCCGGAAAAGGCCAAAGTACAGCCCCAAAAGGCCGCCAAAGCATATTGTCACCACCGCAGCGATAATGGCGGACTCTTGTGTAAACCGGACAAAAAGCGGATACAGGGAACACAGAGAAAGCGTAAGTCCTATCAAAAAGAACACTGCACTGATGGCTGCTTTTCCTCCCCAGCTGAGATCATGGAGGATCTGTTGGGAATCTAGTTTTTTCATGTTCTGTACCTCCTGTATCGATACTAACAGCGGACCTCAGTCTGATCATGACTTCCGGTGCCCAATCCTTCAAACTCTCCCGATTCTGCCATAACGATAATAGAACACTGGACATGATGGGCTCCGTCTTTGGTTTCTACTGACACCACCGTAGCGCCGGCCTTCAACGCCTTTACATTGCCGCTCTGGTCCACTTGGGCAATTTCTGGATCTGCCGAAGTAAACACCAGATCAGACATTTTTACACCCTCAGGAAGGGATTTGATCGCTACCTTTCCGCTTTCGCCCTTTTCAAGGGTAAGCTCCAGATGTTCCAAAATCAGAGTCTCCTCCTGTACATTGGAACTGTTGGAATTGCCGGAAGAATTGGAATTTTCAGAACTTTCAGAGCCGTTGGATGACTCGTCTTCTGAGGAACTGCTGCTTTCCTCTTCCCCATCAAAAGGAGAATATTTAAATATGCACTGATCAGAGGCGCTGGCCCCCTTCCCCATATGGAGCTGTGCATTCATAAAATTACATCCAGGGCAATCAATGTGGATAGAACCCAAAGTAGCGTTGTCTTTGCCAAATATTTCAAAGGAAGCCTTCCCGCCGCCATCCACGTAAGCATTATTATCCAGGCCGATTTTGAGGATAAAATAGACCCGTACATCAATACATAAATCGGCACGGAGTATTACTGTCGAGGCGTTTGGGGTGTAGGTACCACCCTGAGATTCCGCAATTTCCTGTATAACAGAGGGCGTCGCTTTGAGGTCATAACCTGCTATGCTCCCATAGGCCTCTAGGGTATCGCCTCCAGCATCCGCTTCCTCCAGTAAATGGTTTTGTTCATCCGCCAAATGCAGCTTGCCGCTGGCTGATGCACCTGCGCCGATATCCAGCGCAAGCCCTATCACCTTTTTCTTCAGACCTATAACATACAGTGCCGGGCCTACTGATAAGGTGCCCTCTACTTTTCCGGAAGCGGAAAAATCCGTATCCTTTTGGCTTTCATTGATTTTACGGATATTGCCATTCTTATATTCGATTCCCTTGGATCCCCGCTCTGTAATAGTAAGGGTAAAAGAACCGCTCAAGCTGATTTTGAAAGAAACATCCAGACAAACCTTTGCCACCCCTGCATTATAGATGTTCATACTGCAAATTTTAATGGTTTTCCGGCTGGCAATCGTTTTAGCACCCTTAGCGTCTCGGTCCTTAAAGGCAGAGTTTTTTAAATTGCTTAAAAAGGAACTGTTGCGGTTATTATAAGGGGCCATCACTTTATCCACTGGCGTGCTTCCAAACTCTGCACTCAAAGAGTTCTTGGTTTGGTAATTGATCTGCAATTTAGCAGATTTCAGCTTAAACCATTCAACTTTGGCCTCTTGGGTAACAGATAAATTGGAAACCTCCGCCCCTACTTTCAGTTCTGACTTCACATTGGAGTCCCCGTCATTTTTTCCTAATGGAAAAGTAATGGACGCCCCCATGGAAAAATTACCCTTACTATTATTGATATTAAAGGATACCTTAAATCCATCCGGGGTAGAAAAGGTTTTACTAAGGGTAGCTGATGCCATCTCCTGCACTTCCGGGACATCGGTAGACCGAAAGCTCATATTCTCTATTTGAGGCTCTTCGGTATAATCCTGCTGTACGGCACTTCCAGAAGATACCAGGTTTCCGTTCCCGTCAAAGATCTCCATATTTTCCAAGTCTGGGACAATGGTCTGTTGAAGGTCCAGGTCTTCCACAAAATCGGTCAGCTCTGGTTCCTGAGGATCGTTGGTAATATAGGTCTTTCCATTTTCCTGGGTAACGCTTTCTGCTCTAAAGGCCTGAGTCCCCATAGATCCATCCCCAGCTGGAAGCACATAAATATCCCCTGGCTGGATCTCCTGCGCCACCTCTTCTGGAAGGATTACGGTATCATCCTCAATCTGATAATCGGTAACTTTCTTGTCCCCTTGGCTTAAATCGACAGTATCTTCGCTGTAGTCCACCTTTTCTACCGGAGTGTCGTAGGTAAAGGTCTGCCATTGGCTTACGGCAATTTTCAAAGCCTCTTCTGCCGAATCCTGACTGATCTCTCGATCCATCCAATAGCTGCGGGCACCGGTTGCGAAATGCTCCAATGCATATTGGATCTTGTCAGATTCTGTCGCCTCTTCCGGCAAAAAGCCGCCGGCATTTACCAGCGTTGTCAGCGTGCTGCGCCAAGTAAGAGTCTGTTCCGGATGAAGTTCCTCCGATTCTCCCACAACACCCCATTCCGCCGCAGCTTGCACCGTTCCAAATAAACTGTCACTTGCCCCGACATCTTGAAAATAAGGCTCTTCCGATACATAGGTATCCATACCGAAAGATTGGTTGATCATTCCAAGCCACTGTCCCAATGTCAGCTTATCTTCCACCTGGGCCGCACAACCACTCATGGAAATCAAACAGGACAACAGCATCACCATGGACAAAAACGCCGCAATAATTCTTCTCCTCATAAAATACCCCTTCCTTTCTCCCTGTTATTTATAATGAAACACTGATTTACAGCGATAGTTTTCAAAGGAAGGTGCAGGCAGATGCAGCGGTTCCACATCCGCCTGCACAAAATAAATTCTTCAGATTACTTAAATGCATTGGCGCTGGTTTGCACAGCGGACTCTGTGGACTCATAGCTCTGGGCAGTTCTGTCTAGGAAAGTGGCATAAGCCTCTACGACAGACTTGTACTCCTCAAAACGGGGCTTCAGGGCGTCCATTGCCGCACGAATATCAGTAGCGGCATCGCTCTTCCAAGTGGATTCCAAGCTGTTCATGGTGCTATTGATGTTCTTCAGCTTGTCGTCCATATCACTATTCAGTCTACGAACTTCCTTAGCGGTATCCGTTAAAACTTGTGTACTAATGCGAATGCTATCTGCCATGATATTACCCTCCTTAGTTTACCAGTTTTCTGGCGTCGGCGGTCACCGCATCTTGCGTGTCACGGTAAGCCTTGGCACTCTTCTGCAGGAACTCTGCATACTGGGTCATCAACGTATACATCTTGTTGAAGTCATCCTTAAAGCCGTTGATCTGGTCGATAAAAGCCAGATTATCCTTTCCTTCCCAGCTCTGAGCCATGCTTCCGGTCTTGGAATAGAACTGGTTGTACAGTTCCTGATAATCGCCAGCCAAGTCCAGAATTTTCGTCGCCGCACTCTCCAACTGTTCAGGAGTTACCTGAATCGTTCTTGCCATGTGTTTTTCCTCCTTAATGTAATAAATTTATTATATTAACATCAGCTTGGAGCCGTTGTGAATTCCCAGCTCATACACTGATAAGTTAATATTCAATATTGTCCCATCCTCCCGGTGGCAAATTGCCGTATTTTCATCGGCAATAAACCGACCGTCAGACATATCCATTACTGCTTTTTTTAAAAGCTCCAATACTTGGCTCATTGGGGATTCAAGAGGAAGAAACGCGTCAAAGGTGTAATCCAATACAGGAACAAAGATCTCTGCCAATACCTTATTCATGTCATTCCTCTCCTCTCTCAGATGAAAGTAGCTTCACCAGCATGGGACGTCCTCTGGTAAGCAGATACCCATATTCGTCGCCAATCTCTTCATACAGGTCGCTGGTAATCTTACTGGCCTTCAACAGGTACTGATCTGCCATACCATCCCCAATCCAAATACCGTCAGTTCCTGTCAAATGCTTCTTGTACCATGCCTCATAGGTAAAGTTGGAGAAGGCGCGCTGACCGTCTGCAATCAGGAAGTGGAGTTTATAGATGGCTTCTCCCTTTTCCAGCAAAACGCTGAGCTTTTCCTTTCCATCGTCTGTGAGACGGTCCATCAAAGGTTTCATCCCAACAATAACAATAAGCCTGCGCTCATATTTCTCAAGAATGGACAGGTCTAGATTGGCGTCTTTATAATCGTTGTTGCGAGCCACCATTTCAAAGAATAACTTCTGCACAAAGGCTTCCAGTTCGTCAGTTTGGTACTCCGCACCCGCACAGGCTTCTTCTGTCAAGAGCTGTTCTCCATCCACTACCTGAACGGGGATTTGTGACAGGACTGCCAGTTTTACCAGTTCTTCTAGGAAGGGGATCATTTGTCCCAGGTCCTGAGCAGCCGCCTGATAGATCATCACCTTTTGCAGGTCGACACACATAATATCCAGAGACTTCTTGCTGACACCGATTGGCAGGCTTTGCAGTCCATCTACGCTTCCGCGAACAAACTCAGCTGTTACCGTTGTCGGTAGCACCGGTACACGGGGAGCAAATTCTCCGCCGCTACGAGACAAACTTTGACAGAAGGAACGTAAAAATTCTTGTTGATCCTCTGTTTTGCGGCAATAGGCGGTCTGGAATTCATATACACGATCCAGTGCCACCAAACCGCGTCCCTTATATCGGGATGGTACCAATCCTTCGGTCTTACCCATAAGCACAGGATAATCCATGGGGTCGTTAAGCTGCATGGTCAGCACCTGTCGGAAATTCTGGGAGGTGCGGTAGCGCATAGCATTGATGGAGCTTGCTGTCACCACAAAATAAATCCCATATTTTACCCCATCGCGGGAAAGCAGGGTAAGATTCTCGGTCAGTTCTTCAAACTGTTCCGCAAACCCGGAATAGTTATTAAGCAAAACCACAATATTGGGGATTACCTTTCCTGTCATCCGGCAATAAGCCGCGTAATCTCCACCATACTCGGAGAAAAGGGATTTTCTCTGTTCCATACTCCGATAGAGCATTTTAAACAGATTGCGCATCTTCTCTTCATCAGATGACAGAATTACATCGCCGACCTGAGGCGCTTTTTCAAACACCTTCAAAGTTTCGGAGCCAAAATCCAAAATGTAGAGGTTTAGCTCCCGGGCAGTATGATTTTTCAATAGGCTATAAGCCAGAGTTGTGAGGAAGGTGGTCTTTCCGTTGCCAGAAGAACCATATATCAGACAGTTCCCCTCCTGAGAAATAGGCAGATAAAGTGCTCCCTGCTTCTGATTGAAAGGATCATCGTACTCACCCACCACTGGACAAAGTACGGTACTACGATCGGAAATTCCATACTTGGCTTCCAGCTCTTCTAGATAGATAAACGCAGGAATCGGAGGCAGCCACAAGGGCCGCTGTGCAATTTTTTCTTCTGCCGCCAGATCAGAAAGATACTTGACGATAGCCACTACCTGCTTGATTTTTCCACCGGAAGAGGACTTCTTGCGGGCCGGCTTCACATTCATCATCACCCGGCCCAAGTTATCCACAATCTGGATGCTGCTGTCTACGGTTTTTTCCAAGGTATCCGTGGGCAAATACTCGGCACCGCACCATGCAGACTGTCCTAATGCAAACAGCTCATTGAATCCCACTTGTAGGTAAAACCGTCCTGTCTGGGAAAGCTCTGCCGCATCAGAACATTTAATCATATCTTGGCTGTCCGCCTTTTCCTGCACCTTTAGGCACACCCGGAACTTACTGTTACTCCAGATCTGGTCATCCACCACACCGCTGGGCTTCTGTGTAGCTAAAATCAGGTGGACTCCCAGGCTTCGTCCAATACGCGCCGCGCTGATCAACTGCTCCATAAACTCGGGCTGCTGGCTCTTTAATTCTGCAAACTCGTCGGAGATAATGAACAGGTGAGGTACCGGCTGGGATACTACTCGATCCCGATATAGCTGCTGGTACTTATAGATATCCATCGTGCCCTCGTTGGACACCTTTCTCGCTTCATTAAAGATGGCCTGCCGACGCCGCAGTTCACTCTGAATGGAAATTAGGGAACGATTTACCGCCGCGCCGTCCAGGTTAGTGATGGTACCTGCCAAGTGGGGCAATCGAATCCCTCTATCCGGGTCCTCAAAGGCTCCGGCCAAACCGCCACCTTTATAGTCGATAAGGATAAATGCGACTTCATTGGGATGGTAATTTACCGCCAGCGAAAGGATGTACGTGATAATAAACTCCGATTTTCCGGAACCGGTCATACCAGCTACTAATCCATGAGGGCCGTGGAACTTTTCATGGAGATCCAACAGGAAAGGATCACCCGCTGTATCCACGCCGATGGGGGTTTGCAAAGTAATGGTGGGATTATTCTCCTTCCATCTCGTGAGAGAGTTCAGGTGTTCGATTTTACCCACTCCAAACATTTCCAAAAAGGTAAGCATAGAGGGCAAGGTGTACCGCTGACTGCCCAGATCCAAATGGATATTAGCAATGCGCTCTGAAAGCTGTTCTACGGTAGCTTCATTCACCCTATCTGGGGTAAATGCCATTTGTTTTCCTGTAGTATCATCCCGGTCAAACAGACGGGAATCTGCTCCGTTGACAAACACTACCGATTTGGTCTCTTTTGGAAGGTCCTTTAGCTCGTCCGCCAGAATCATCACACTAAATCCGCGGTTATTTTTGTATTTCAGCATCTGCTGAAAGGCCTCACATTTATCGCTTAACTCTCGGCATGTAGAAATCACCACATAATAAGGGGGCATTTCCGTATACTCTGTATTTCCACTGTCTGGACGCACCAGGATATTCCGCTCCATATAGGCCGAAAGTTCCTTGAGTTCATCCGCATCAGCGGCAAAAAAGCGCATTGTGCGGTCGTCATTCCAAAAATGGGGCACCCATTTGACAAAATTCCATTCTTTCTCATCATCGCAGATCAACATTAGCTTCAGTTCATCGTAGCTATGGAGCGACATCATCTGGAGAATCATCATTTTGGCCATGTTGACACATCCACTGTGTTCACCCACTACACCGATATACCGATCATCTACCAGAGAGACACTTACCGGTACATCCTGAAGCATTTTGGGTTCAAAGCCCAGAGAAAGCATAGCCTCCTGTAAAGTATCGTCCTCCATGGAAAAGCGTTTTTCGGGGAAGCTGACCTGTGCATGTAGAGGCACCGTACCCACTCCCACTCGCAGGCGGAGAAAATCATTTTGCCCAGCGGAGCGCTCCCAAAGATTAGGAAGCTCTTGGGTGATCCGGTCCGCACATTCTTGCGGTGTGGGAAAATTGGTTTGAAGGATTTCTCCTTGTTCTTTACATTTCCAGCGAATCTCATCCCGAATACCGTCCAAATAAGCCAGATATCTAGCTTGTCTCTTTTTCTCTCCTTGGATGCGCATTTTTTTCTCATGCCGACGGGTGAGAATCGGCCACAGGACGGTGCCAAGCATCATACTCATAGACATGGCCAAGGTAGGGGCCGCTTGCATAATATCTCCGCCACTGTTCAGCACGTTGCTGAGAGAGAGAATTCCGGTGCTCAGAGATGCAAGGCCCATAGTTAAAGAAGGCCCTAGCATCAGCGCCAAAGGAACGGTTTCTGGTTTTTGCGCCTGTGGCGGCGGATCAATTTTAATTTCTACCTCCTCAATTTCTCTTTTAAAGCGGGGAGAACGATAAAAGTATTGCGGCTCCGGCAATTCCGGCACCTTTTCAGAAAGCTGTACCCGCTGGGGGAGGTATCCGGCCAGATCAGAAGAAAGAATCCGTAAAAGGCCATCAGGATTATTGACGGCCAAAAAATTATGGCCGATCACAATTTTTAGCCCCATAATATAGATAAAATCTCCGGCAAATAGATTCTGGGAAGCCACCCGGAACCCATTGACATAGGTACCGTTGGTGCTGCCGGAATCTACAATGGACCAACCGTTTCCATCATAAGAAAGTTTAGCGTGTCTTCCCGAAACAAACCGGTTTTCAAAGCACAGATGATTCTCTGGAGTACGTCCAATCGTAAAGGAAGCTGGGCCTCGCACTACTACTTTACGGAAAGTCTGCCGGCTGGTCTCTACAGGTTCTGCAAAAAGGATTACCCGCTCCTGACTATTATCAATCCGCAAATTAAAAAAGCTCAATGGCTGAAGAACGGTATTCTCTACTACATTTCCCTTAGCGTCCAGAATCACCGCTTTTTTATTGCTTTTAACAATCCACTCTCCATGTACAGCTTCAATACTGATGAGCTCCCGAGGTTTATCCTTTTCATCAATATCAGAGATCCAGTATTGTCCCTTTACCTTATGAGGCAAAGTAACACTAAACATCTGTTTTTGTTTGATCAGATTTACGATCATTATTTTCCGTCCTCCTGCGTTCCTTTTTCACTGCCGAAAACATAAAAATTCAGCAAATTAACAAAGAAATCCCGCCAATAAACCAGTTTTTATTATAGCTCCATTACAAAATACGACGCAATATGTGCGCCTGATATGTGCGTTGGTTTATTTTCTGGAGAACTTTTTTGAGAAGCCATTTCATGCCATTATTTCAAAAGTGTGCGTGGGGAATTTTCACATATCCAATTTCTTTGGCAGCTCTTGCTGAACTTAGCCAAACATGATACAATAAATTCATCGTTAAAAATATCCGTGTCATATTTTACCGGCGATCCCTCTCTAATTTTCATATAAGTAAATCATTTTATTCGTAAATTATTTCTTTTGATAACAAATTCAGAGAACGCCGGGATTTTCAGGGATATCAAAAGGAGGTTTTACTGTCTGTGCTGATTTTTACAGACAGAATATTATGTCGGACTTCAGTAATAAACTGCAATTTTATCTGGAAAGGCTGAATCTTTCTGCATACCGCCTATCCAAACTCTCTGGTATGGAAAGAACAGGAATCCACCGTGTTATCACCGGACAACGTCTTCCTAGTGATCGCTTTATGTTTTCTGTGCTTCCTCATCTCCGGCTTAACCATATGGAAGAAAAGGAGCTTTGGAAACTGCTGACCATTGAACGTATTGGTCGGGAAACTTTTGAAGAACGTCTGCGTATTTCTCAGATCTTCTGGGAAATCGATCGCTATCGCAAACTGTACAGTTCTGGCGTTCATAGTTCCTTTTCTAAGGATATCGATCAGCCTTTTAATAATAAATCTCAGGTGGTAAATCTCCGTTCACAACACCAAGTACGTGCATGTCTGCATGGTCTGCTCAAAGGCCTTGTAATTCCTCAAGAAGGAGGAGAATTGTATTTCAATTTTACTGAAAATTTAAGCCTTATTGCAGATTTACTTTTACAGTTGGATTCACAGGAGCAAAGCCGCCTACATATTCACCAGTATGTAGAAGTAAGCCGGGGCGATCCTTCAGATGGCAGCGACCTAGAGATCCTGCGCCGGATTTTACCTCTCGCCCTTTCTTTCCATGGTGCTTATGACGTATTCTACGCCTATTCTTCTCAAACCGAAAACGATCCCCTACTTCGGTTATTTCCCTGTTGTCTTTTAGCTGGAGAATATACTCTTCGTATTTCTTCCGATTGGAATTCCGGTTTGTTGATTCATTCTTCTGAGATTACCCGCTCTTTTGCCGAAGAATTCCAACGGCTGCATTCACGATACAACGCCCTCATTGATAAGCGAGCCTTTAGCTTAGATGCAGTGGAATACTATTGCTTTACTGTGCAAAACGGTCGTGCGCCCGATTATGTTTATGAAAGCTGGCCCTGTCTTATGCGGGTACTGGGGGAAGTGGCTTCTAAGATTGATTCCCCCCAGCTTCGTCCATATATGGGAGTGGCTAATCAGCTTTCACAAAATTATTACAACTTAAGCGATCATATCACCCATTACTTTGCGTTAGAGGGAATGGAAGAATTTGTTCGCACTGGTGTCTTACCTGGTTATGCAGGACTTTTAGCTGGTCCCGTTCCCACCCAAGAACGTGGAGCGCTTTTAAAAAAGATTTGTGGTCAAGCAGAAGAACATCCCGGTTCTGACCGGTTGATCCGCACTAATCAATTTCCGGTGATTTCCGGCCTGTTTGTAGAAATCTACGGTCGAGAACGAGTGTGCATTGGCCATCAAGATCCCAAATTTCCTTTTATTATCCTTTGCCTTACAGAACCTCATATCTGCGCTGCTTTTTATGATTTCTTTGAAAGTATGGATGGAAGCGATATGCTTTACAGTGAAGAAGAAACCCAAAAGTTGATTTCGGGATTTCTGCTTCGAAGCAATGAACAGTTGTCCAAAGAAGAGGAGCTTTCATAAGGTTCCGGGCAGGCTATTGCTTTTTTTATCGTCATAATATTACACATTCTGTATAAAAA